>CAJFUK010000039.1 GCA_904420125.1 Candidatus Falkowella caecavicola
GGCCCGTCTGATGCCGTCTGATTTCAAGCAAAAGTTGTAGAAAAGTTGTAGTTGTAAGCCCTTTTTGCTACATCTTGTGCCGTCCGTTTTCGTCAGACACTATATATTGTGGAATTTTAGTCCAAGGGCTTCATCGTGGGGAAGAGCAGAACATCCCGAATGGATGCGCTGTTGGTCAGCAACATGACCAGCCGGTCAATGCCGATCCCCAGCCCCCCGGTTGGCGGCAGACCGTATTCCAGCGCTGTCAGGAAATCTTCATCGACATCGCCAGCTTCCTCGTCTCCGGCGCGTTTGAGTTCCAACTGATGTTCAAAACGTGCGCGCTGGTCAATCGGATCGTTCAGTTCAGAGAACGCGTTGCCATGCTCCCGGCCAATAATAAAAAGCTCAAAGCGTTCGGTATAGGCCGGATCGTCGGCTTTCCGCTTAGCCAGCGGCGAAATATCTACCGGATGCTGCATGACGAAGGTTGGCTGAATCAGTTTTTCCTCGCAGTAGGTCTCAAAGAACAGGTTCAGGATATCCCCCTTGCCATGCCGTTCCTCATATTCAATGTGATGCGCTTTGGCCAGTTGGCGCGCCTCTTCCAGAGTCTGCACCTTTGTAAAATCGACTCCGCTGTACTGTTTAACCGCGTCCACCATGGTAATCCGCGCAAACGGCTTTTCCAGATCAATTTCCAGATCTCCATATGGGATCACCGCTGTACCCAGTACTTTTTTGGCAACGGTCCGCACCATATCCTCGGTCAGATCCATCATACCCTCATAGTCGGTATAGGCCTGATACAGCTCCAGCAGAGTAAATTCCGGGTTGTGCCGCACAGATATTCCTTCGTTACGGAATACCCGGCCGATTTCATAGACCCGTTCAAATCCACCGACGACCAGGCGTTTCAGGTGCAGTTCCAGTGCAATCCGGAGGTACATATCCATATCCAGCGTGTTGTGGTGTGTAATAAAGGGGCGTGCCGCCGCACCGCCGGCCACGCTGTGCAGAACCGGCGTCTCCACCTCTAAAAATCCCTGCTGATCCAGGTAGTTCCGGATCTCCCGGATAATCTGGCTCCGCTTGACAAACGCATCCCGGACTTCCGGATTGACGATCAGATCCAAATACCGCTGACGGTATCGGGTTTCGGTGTCTTTAAGCCCATGGAACTTTTCCGGGAGTGGAAGGAGGGATTTAGAAAGAAGGGTCAGCTTTTGGGCTTTGATCGAAATCTCTCCGCGATGAGTGCGGAACACTTCTCCCTCCACGCCGACAATATCGCCGATATCCCAAAGATTCAGTTCTTCAAAAGCCTCCTGACCGATGGCGTCGATCCGGACATAAATCTGTATCCGGTCAGAAGCGTCCCGGATATCCAGGAAATTGGCCTTTCCCATATCCCGGCGGCTCATCATCCGTCCGGCCACAGCAACCAGTTTTCCTTCCATCTGTTCGAAATTCTCTTTAATTTCCGCCGCATGTGCTGTCACATTGTATTTGGTCTGTACATAAGGATTTTTCCCTTTTTCCGTCAGTGTGCGGAGCTTATCACGGCGGATCTGCAGCAGCTCCCCAAGATCCGTCTCTCCAGTCCCTTCCGGTATATTCTGCCGGTTGATCTCCTCACTCATGTTGGCACGTCCTTTCTCATATCTGCCCATCCTGTCCTTCCCCCAAAAAGGGAGGCGGACTTCTGGTCTTATAAAATTACTCCGTAAGCGGTCTGCTACGGAGTAATCAAATGAAGCAAGCCCGAATTGACCGCTACTTCAAAATATCCAAAATTTCAAAGGAGAGCGTGCCCACCGGTGCTTCGACCTCGACGACGTCTCCGACTTTATGTCCAAGAAGCGCCTTACCGACTGGAGATTCGTCCGAAATTTTTCCCTGTGACGGATCGGTTTCCGTAGAGCCGACAATCTGGTATGCCACTTCTTTATTGAGCTTGTTATTTCTGACCAGGAGTTTGGAGCCGACATGCACCATATCGGTCGGCAGATCATCCTCATCGAGCACGCGGACATTTTTCAGCATTGCTTCGAGCTGAGAAATACGCGACTCCACCATAGCCTGTTCATTTTTTGCTTCATCGTACTCGCTATTTTCTGAAAGATCCCCGAAAGAAAGCGCGACTTTAATCTTTTCGGCGACTTCCGAGCGGCGGACGCTTTTCAGATGTTCCAGTTCTGCTTCCAGTTTCCGAAGCCCTTCGTCTGTCAGGATGACTTCTTTCATTTCTACAAATTCTCCTTTTCTCCTTTGCATTCGGTATGCTCAAATACCTGCATTAATTTTAATATTATAAAGGAAAAGTTCCGTATTGTCAATCATAATCCGGAAGTTTCTCCTCTTCCTCCAGCGGAAAGAAAGCCGGTTTTGGAAGAAAAAAAGCGAATCTCCCCGATGCTGCTGAACAGGTCAGACCAACAAACAAACGTGCCGGACGCCTGCCCCTGATTTCTGGAACAGATTCTTCCTATTCCTGCCCTTCAAGCACAGCGCAGGCTTTTAAAAACTGAGGATCTTCAGCCAGTTCCAGGCTGGCCGACTGCAATCGCAGCGCCTCTTCCTCGGACAGGGAGACAGGATAATCAGGCGTAAGACCGGTTTCATGAAAGTTGGAGGTTTTCGGCGGATTAAAATGCGCAACCGTCAGATTGATGCCGCTGCCATCGCTCAGGGTAAACAGCTGCTGCATCACACCTTTTCCAAAAGTGGTGTCCCCCACCTGCACCGCCTTGTCATAATCTTTGAGGGCCGCGGTAAAGAGTTCTGCTGCACTGGCCGTATGTTCATTGGTCAGAACAGCCATGGGCATATCAATTTCCCCCGGCTCGGAATGTGCAATCTCTTCTGTGGTTCCATCCGCATAGGTTGCTATAGCAATGACACCCTCCGGAAGAAGGTAATCCAGTATTTCCTCCACCGAGGAAAGCAGCCCGCCGCCGTTATTGCGCATGTCAAAGATCAGTTTTTCGGCGCCTTGTGCCTGTAAAGATTCTACTGCCTGCTGAAACTGCCGGGCCGTTGTTTCGTTAAAGCTGGTGACTGCGATATAACCGTTGTCCCCATACAACTGATAGGAAACCGAGGGCACCTCGATCTTCTGGCGGACAATATGCAGGTCCTGTTCCGCGCCATCCCGAAGAAAAGTGAGGGAAACGGATGTCCCCTCCTCCCCGCGGATCTGGTTAATCGCCTCCTCATAGCCGACTTCCAATACACCCGTGCCATCCACTGCGGTCAGCAAATCTCCGGCGCGCAGTCCTGCCAGGTCGGCCGGAGACCCTTTATACACCGATTCCACCCGAATATAGCCGGTCTCCGGATCCTGTATGCCGGTCACACCGATGCCGACCAGTTCACCGGCCTCGGAAATCAAAAATTCCTCCAGATCTTCTTTGGAAAAATACAGGGAAAAACGGTCGCCCAGTCCTGCCATATATCCACGGCTGACATAATCCATCAGCTGCTTTTCCTCAATTTCCCCATCAAACTGTTTTTCTACAATCTGCTCGATCGCGTGAATTTTCTGATACAGCGGCTCCTGATACCACGCATTATTTGTCAGCGCCCCGATCATATTCAACTGGGCAAAAGAAGTCGCAAAAAATACGACGACTGCGGTTATCCCAGCGATTCCAAGCGCTGCGCCAACCGATATTTTCTTTTTCATCTTTATCCACGCCTTTCTTTTCTGTCATCTGTGCAGGCTATCGGGGGCCATTCATGGAACCTGGAACTGCCCGGCACCTCCGGACCGCTGCCCTTTTATTTATATGCACTGAATATGCACTGAATATGCACCGAATATGCATCGATGCGCCCGGCTTTGCATTCATCCGGAAAATGGGGACAAAGGTGCCTCAAAGCATCCGAAGGGGCCTGCGTCCGGTACTGGATGCCAAAATTTCCGCTGAACCTGCAATGGAGAAACCGATGCATACTGCATCGGTTTCTGATCCGTTCTATAAGACCGTATCTTCCGGCTTATTCTGCCGCGGTTTCCTTCCTTTTATACTGTCATCGGTCAGCTTCCATAGGAAACATAATTCAGCGGATTCTGCGCAACGCCATCCACCCGCACTTCAAAATGAAGATGTGCTCCGAATGAGTTTCCGGTGTTGCCCACTTTCGCGATCACGTCCCCCTTGGACACTTCCTGCCCTACTGTCACCAGCACTTCGCTGCAGTGCCCGTACAGGGTGACATATCCGCCGCCATGGTCAATCATCACGTATTTCCCGTAACTGTAGCCGGGTATGTAAGTTGTCTGTGCCGTGATCACCGTGCCGTGGTTGGAGGCAACGATCGGCTCTCCGTGCACCCCGCTTCCGGAAATATCGATTCCTTTATGCATCTGGCCCCAGCGCATTTCAAACAGGGAGGTGATCATCGAATAGTTGGGCAGGGGCCATGCAAACCCGTCTCCGGAATAGTCAATCGACTGCATGTTCTGCCGTTTGGCTTCTTCAATCGCGTGTGCAATTTCGGCCTCCAGCGCATCCATCTGCCTCTGGATCTCTTCCTGGTTTTCCGCAAATTCCTGTTCCTGCTTTTTGATGGCGTTGATACTGGCCGTCGTTTTCTGATAAGCTTCCGACATCTCGACCTGTTTGGCCGCCATATCTTTTCTGGTTTTTTCCGCTGCCGCCAAATCTTTTTCCAACCCGGCCATCATATCGCTCAGTTCCTGTTTTTCTGCCTCCAGGGTTTGAATCAGCTGGTTGTCATGTTCGGAAACGCGGCGGACATAGACAATATTAGCCAAAAAGTCGCTGATGCTGTTAGAACTCAGCAGTACATCCAGCGCAGAGGCTTCTCCCGCCATATACATCGCCCGCAGCCGCTTTTTAAAGAGGTTGTAATTTTCCTCAATATCCTCTTCTTTTTGGGCAATTTCTTCCTGTTTCACAGCGATATCTGCTTCCAGCTGACGCTGTTCTTCCTCTTTGAGTTTAATTTGGCTTTCTAGTACGGAAATCTGCTGTCCAAGCGTCTGCTGGTAGGCCAGTTCCTCCTGGCGTTCCTCTGCAAATTGAGAAAGCTGCTCTTCGTACTCCTGGTTTTTCTGTTCCAGTGCTTCATATTCGTCCTGCATTTGGGATACATCATCAGCACGGACTTCAGGAATATCCCGGTTCTCCGCTGCCATCAGCAGAAAAAGAACCCCGGCCAGAACCCCGGCCGTCCCGCGCAGCATTTTTGTTTTCCAGAATTTTCGGTTCTTCGACATCGTACGTCCTTCCTTTTTTCTTTCCGATGGTTGATCTTCTGTAGGTAAAAAACAGGGGATTTGGGTGAACAGAGCGTTTCGTATGCTTTTGTTCGCTTTGTTCATGCGGGGATCCAGACAGCTTGGCCGTTTTTCCAGGAAAGGGACTGGATTCCCTTATTTTATGTCATCCATCTGCCGTACTGTGATACTTCCGGCCTGATCTGTTTTACTCTTTGTTATATCGCAGGAATATTATACAAATCAGCATCTTTTCTATCCATATATGTATAAAAATATTCCGGTATTTTCCATAGCCCGCCCAATTACGGTCTCTGTTTCTGCTTCTGAAATTTACAGTCTGTATATATAAAGTGCATTTATACTTTTAAGTGACTTCGCAGACTGATCAATGTACCCAGCGCGCCAAGCGCAACCCCCGCTGCTGCGAAATATCCAAACAGCCGTCCGGAAATTGTCTGGAAAGGAACGATGCTTTCCTCCAGCGACTGCAGAAAAGGAGATGCGTTTTCAAATAACACGCCGATGACATTGTTATAGGCAAACCGAATGACAAAGTACGCAATGATGGCAGAAATCAGCCCCAGAATAATTCCCTCGATGAGAAAAGGGATTCGTATAAAGCTGTTGGTTGCCCCCACATGCCGCATAATACCGACTTCTGTCCGCCGCGCAAAAACAGTTGCGCGAATCGTATTGGAAATAATAATCATGCTGACCAGAATGAGCGTCGAAATCATCAAAATGCTGAAGGTATTGATGGTATGTTTTAAGCTGACCATCGTTTCCGCCACGTTGTTGGGAGCATAAATCTCCTCTACAGCATCATACTGGTCAATATACAGGATGATGTCCTCGAGATACGCCATATTATCAATCCGGATTCGGAATGAAGCCGGCAGCGTATCCTCTTCTAGGGATTCAAAGAGTTCAGCGGCCGCATCAATCCGTTCCGTCATCTCTTCCAAAGCCTCTGCCTGTGAAATATAGGTTTTCTGAATAATATTCTTCTGGCTGTCAATGGCTGCTTCCAGTTCAGCAACCTGCTCGTCGGTTGCATCGTCCTTGATAAAGATCACAATATCATTTTGCTGTTCCACAAACAGCACCATATTGTTGACATTTTCCGAAAGCAGGATGGCAATGCCGACCAGCAATAGACAAGCTGTTAAAACACCGATACTGGCCACTGCCATCAGTCGGTTCAGCCAGACATTGCGAACGCCCTCTTTTGCCAGATATTTTAAACTGCTGCCCCTCATGGCTCCTCCTTGTTTGACAAGATTAATCTTTCCGGTGGTTCTGCCACCAGGCCTCATTCGTCCCTTTGATATAGTCGTCAAAGGTGACCTCGCCATTTTCAATGCTGATGGTACGCCCGCCGAAATATCGTACCAGATCATGCTCGTGGGTCACCATGAGGATGGTTGTGCCACAGCGGTAATTGATTTCTATCAGCAGTTCGACGATCTGCAGGGAAAGACCGGGGTCAATGTTACCGGTCGGTTCGTCGGCAATAATCAGCGGAGGATCGTTGGCCAGCGCACGGGCAATCGCCACCCTTTGCTGTTCTCCGCCGGAGAGCTGGTTGGTCCGCATTTTTTCCTTGCCCTTGAGATCCACCAGATCCAGCACATAGGGAACCCTGTTGCGGATATATTTGGCGGAATGGTCTGTCACACGTAGCCCAAAGGCCACGTTATCGAATACGTTCATCGTGGGAATCAAACGGAAATCCTGAAAAATCATGCCCAGAGAACGCCGGAATTTCGGGATATGTTTTTTCTTAATCCGGTTTAGATCAAAGCCGTTGACAAATACCTTTCCCGACGTGGTAACTGTCTCACGGGTCAGGAGCTTGAGCAATGAACTTTTACCCGCGCCGGATGCACCGACCACAAACGCAAATTCCCCGCTGTTAATCTTTAAATCGACATGGGAAAGCGCACGTGTGCCGTTTTCATACTCAAAAGATACATCGATCAAATCAATCATAGGTGGGAAAACTCCTTATTTTTGGTGTTGCGCATCGCATCATCTGTCCTGTTGGTCCTATTGTTCTGTGTCCCAGCCGCTCCAGATCACACCCGCCCTTCTTGACACAGCAGTTCGTGTGATGGGTGTGAAAACGCGCAAATTCTGTGCAGAAAAATCTGCACAGAATTTGTCCGTTTTATTTTCTGTTAAAACTTGGCTGGGTTGGCTGTCAGATATTTTCTGACCATGAGTGCGATTTTAAAAATAATCGCATGGTCAAATTCCCGCAGATCCAGGCCCGTAAGTTTTTTGATTTTTTCCAGGCGGTAGACCAGTGTATTCCGGTGTACAAAGAGTTTCCGAGAAGTTTCAGAAACGTTGAGGTTATTTTCAAAAAATTTCTGGATGGTAAACAGCGTCTCATGATCCAGCGAGTCGATGGATCCGCGTTTAAAGACCTCTCTTAAGAACGTCTCGCAAAGCGTTGTGGGCAGCTGATAAATCAGGCGCGCAATCCCCAGATTATCATAGCTGATAATCGACTTTTCTTCATCAAAGACCTTCCCGACTTCCAGTGCCACCTGTGCCTCCCGGAAGGACCGCGCCAGGTCCTTGACTCCGACAACAACCGTACCAATGCCGACGGTGGCCCTGGTATAGAACTCACTGTTTAAGGTGTCAACGATCGAACGCGCGAGTTTTTCAAGATCCTTGGTTTCAATCCCGGCCCTGATTTCCTTGACCAGTACAATATCGGTTTCACTGACATTGAAGACAAAATCCTTCTGCTTATCCGGGAACAGGTTCTGAATCACATCATAAGCGGACACATCATTAGCCGCAACAACCCGGACTAAGAGCGCAACACGGCTGACATCCATATTGAAATGGAGTTCCCGTGCCTTGATATAGATATCACCCGCCAGAATATTATCCAGGACTACATTTTTAATAAAATTACTGCGGTCATATTTTTCATCGTAATATTGTTTGATGCTGGAAAGGGTGATGGCCAAAATCTGTGCATATTTCTCGGCGGTCTCGTCCACGCCTTCTACAAACACAGCGTAATCCGGCTTCGCATTCAGACCAAACGGCTTATATGTATAGCCGTCCCGTACAAACAATTCGTGGGAATCCACCGAATCGAGCGGAGCGCTTTCATTATACGCGCCTATTTTCGACAAATCGCTGCAGGCAATAATTGTCGACATATCATCCATTACGCCGATCATCCGGTCAATGGTATCCCTCATTTGATGTACAACGCTCTGAAAAAGCCTGTTGGACATACCCATCTGCCTCCCTTTTCTTTTCCGAACCGGTCCGCTGTCTGCATGGCAGCCATTCTGCGGTTCTGTTTGATCCCCTATATGTTTCCAATCTTTTTGCTTGGCTTACTGAACTGACAAGATTACATGATACTTGTAACAAATTGTAACATAAATTTTACAGCAAAGTGTGAATTTTTTATGAACAGATACGGCGTTTTTCACAGAGTTTACAAAAAAAAGCGGAAATCTTCGTTTAAAATACACGCAGATTCTTCTGTGCCAGCCTATACAGGCTATCCTGATATGGAATTTAGGGAAACATCCGTCCATCCATCTGTTTCCCAGCGCTTTACCTGCCGGTAACCGACTTGTCTGAGAATGGCGATGGATTCCCGAAAATAGAAGTCCAGATCCTCTTTCCGGTGTGCATCTGCGCTTAATGTCACCGGGATCCCTTTTTGGCAGGCAATCTGCAGCAAATGGGCGGAAGGGTAGGGTTCCCTGCATCCTCCCCGCGCGATTCCACCGGTATTGACCTCCAAAACCGCGCCGGTCCGGCGGACAGCCTCCAGCGTCTGCTCGGCCATCTCCAGATACCACGTGTCCTCCTCTCGAAAAAAGCGGCCTTCCTGATTGAGTTTTTTTAACAGATCCATATGCCCTGCAATTTCCGGCCGGTGGGTCTGGAGCATCTGCCGGTACGCAGCATAATACCGGCCGCAGAAATCCCGGATATCCCCGCCGGATAATTCCCGCAGGCCGTCTTCAAAATGCGGCAGATCCCAATCGACAGTATACACCTGTCCGTCCGGCCCCAGCAGATCATGTACCGAACCGATCCGGTAATCATAGAGCTGCCGCGGCGCCGGCGCGGAATTGGCATCCTGTTCAATCCCAAGAAAAATAGCGATCTGTCCGGCATAGCGTTTTTGCAGCCGCCGGATTTCCCGGCGGTATGCCTCTGTTCTCTCTTCCGGCATGTTACAGTCGGAAAAATAGGGCGTCGGGGAATGGTCTGAAAAACCTAAAGAAATAAATCCTTTTCGGAGCGCTTCCCGAACGATTTCCTCCGGCGTATCCCGGCCGTCACTGAAGCAGCTGTGCGTATGTAAATTAGATAAAAACTCCATCTGCTCCCCCTCTGTTTCAAACAGCAGGCAGACAGTGATGTCTGCCTGCCCAGCCTCCATCTGTTGGCAAAGGCCCCCTCTTCCCCGGTTCAGGTTCAACGGCAGTACCGTCCTTCCCGCCGTTTTCTCCCCTTCCGGCGGATTTCCCGAACCGGCCTTCACCCCAGCCCGCGCGCAGGCGCCGGCCGCTTCTGTCTTACTGCATCTTTTCCTGCTTGACCTTGTGATCGACAACATGGCGCCGGGCCAATTCGGCCTTGATGTCGGCAATCCGGATCCCCCGTTCAACCATCAGTACCAATACATGATACGCCAGATCCGCGATTTCGTAGGTCGTCTCTGCATTGTCATCATTTTTGGCGCCGATAATGACTTCCGTACACTCTTCGCCAACTTTTTTCAAAATTTTATCCAGCCCTTTTTCAAACAGATAGGTCGTGTAAGAGCCTTCTTTCTTTTCCAGTTTCCGGCCCTCAATCAGCTGGTATAATCCTTCCATAGAGAACCCCGCCTGATCCTCATCTGCAAATATACAATTAAAAAAGCAGGATTCTTCTCCGGTATGACATGCCGGACCATCCTTGATGACCTGTATGGTCAATGCATCGCAGTCGCAATCCGTCTGAATGGAAACAATATGTTGGCGGTTCCCCGAGGTCTCCCCCTTACGCCAAAGTGTCTGCCTACTCCGGCTGAAAAAACAGGTCATCCCCTCTTCCAGGCTGATCTGCAGGCTTTCCCGGTTCATGTAGGCGAGGGTCAGCACCTGTTTGGTATAAAAATCCTGTACAACGACCGGAATGAGACCCTTTTCATCAAATTTCAACTGATCCAGAAATTCCCTGTTCAGCATCTTGATTCCTCCATATCTGTTTTGTAAAATCTGCGATCTTTTCGCAGAATATTTCTGTTTTTTCTTATAAACTCTTATATTTTACGGTAAATTCTTATGTTTTCCCGCTTTTTCTTATCCTTTTTTATCCAGATATAACATATTGTACGCGACATTTCTGCCAACCGCATAATATTCGCATAATATTTTTACTCTGTCTTTACTCTGCGCGCCAGCAAGCTTACCGTCGAACCGGCACACCGTTTTGGTGCAGATAGTCTTTAAGCTGTCGGATCTCTACCTGCCGGAAATGAAAGATCGAAGCAGCCAGCCCGGCATCGGCATTCGTTTTAGCAAACAATTCCGTAAAATCTTCCATCCGGCCGGCCCCTCCGGAAGCCACCACCGGGATCGAAACTGCACCGCAAACCGTATGCAGCATTTCAATGTCAAACCCCTGTTTAACACCATCGGTATCAATGCTGTTGAGGACCAATTCGCCAGCCCCATTGGCTTCCCCATACTTTGCCCATTCAACCGCATCGATTCCAGTCGCCTGCCTGCCTCCTTTGGCAAAAACCTCAAAATGCCCGTTCGATCGTTTGACGTCCATCGAAAGCACAACGCACTGATTTCCGTATTTCCGGGCCGCCTCTCCAATTAAAGAAGGATTTCGAATGGCGCCCGAATTTACACTGACCTTATCCGCACCGCAAAGGAGCACCCGCTCAAAATCCGCGCAGCTGTTGATTCCACCACCCACGGTCAGCGGAATAAAAATCTGCGCGGCAACCCGCCGGAGAATCTCCGTAAACAGTTTGCGGCCCTCAAAAGAAGCGGTAATATCATAAAAAACCAGCTCGTCTGCACCGGCTCCATTATAGAAAGCCGCCATCTCCACCGGATCAGACACATCCTGAATTCCCTCAAAATTCATGCCTTTTACGACCCGACCGTCCCGTACATCCAAACAGGGAATAATCCGTTTTGTCAGCATGATCCATTTCCTTTCCGGCTCTCCGCCAGCACTTCCTTGAGCGAAAGCTTATTTTCATATAACACCTTGCCGAGAATCGCACCGTATAGACCCATTTCACGTAGGCTGGCAATCTCCTGCATATAGGAAATCCCCCCGGACGCTACAATGTCAGCTTTGACTCTGGCAGATAATACACGATATATGTCCAGATTGGTTCCCTGTAAGCCTCCATCCTTAGAGATATCGGTATAAATAATAGTCTGCACGCCGGTATCCGCCAACCGGCTGCAAAACGCCACGGAATCGATTTCTGTGATCTCTTTCCAGCCCTTAATAGCAATCTTCTGATCCCGTGCGTCTACAGAAACGGCAATTTTATCACCATACCGATAAACCATATCCTCGACAAATGCATAATTTTCTACCGCCACAGTGCCTAAAATCACTCGTCCTACGCCGGCATCCAGATAACGGAGAATCCGCTCTTCGTCCCGGATCCCGCCGCCGATCTCAACAAACAGGCCGGAGTCCTTCACAATGCGCCGCACAGCCTGCTCATTGACCAACCGGCCGTCTTTTGCACCGTCCAGATCCACCACATGCAGGTTCTGCGCCCCCTGTGCCCGGAATTGCAGTGCAATTTCTACAGGGTCTTTTGCATAAACATCCATCCGGTCGTAGTCTCCCTGTATCAGACGGACCACTTCTCCATTTCTCAAGTCAATTGCCGGAAAAATCTGCATATCTGTTTCTCCCTTTTCTCTTGATATCCTTTTCGGCGCCTTCCGGAAGCAGGGCTTACAGTTCGCAAAACGCCTGCAGAATGGCAAGCCCCACCTGTCCGCTTTTCTCCGGATGGAACTGCGTACCGTAAACATTCCCGTTCTGTACAGCACCGGTAATTTCCACCCCGTAATCAGAGGTTGCAATGATGCTCTCCGCACAGTTTTTAGCATAGTATGAATGAACGTAGTATACAAAATCCCCATCATGAATATATCGGAACAAGGGGGATTCTCTGCGAAACCGCAGGCTGTTCCACCCCATTTGAGGAATCTTCAGGGGCTGGGACAGGTCGGCTGCAATTGGACAGACATCTCCAGGAATCAGGCCCAACCCCGCGTGTTCCCCATATTCATAACTCTTATTGAAAAGCATCTGCATACCCAAACAGATTCCCAACAGCGGCACACCGTCTGCGGCACGCTGACGGATAATCTGATCCAATCCGTTTTCAGATAATTTATGGATCGCATCCGCAAAGGCCCCGACACCGGGAAGAAAAATCTTATCTGCTTTGCTGATTTCTTTCGGATCACTGGTCACTGTACAGGAAAATCCTAGAAAGTCCAGCGAAGATTTCAGTGAAAACAGGTTCCCAACACCGTAATCTACGATAACCATTTCTCTCTCCTCTTTTCGCCGCCTGTTACAGCAGTCTTCCCTTCGTTGAAGGAATTTCCCCGGCAATATCCGGATCCAACGCAACCGCCTCTTTCAGTGCCCGTGCAGCAGCCTTAAATACAGCCTCAATGATATGGTGGGAATTTTCCCCGGCCATTAATTTGAGGTGCAGGGAGACATGCAACGAACGGACAAAACCGTAAAAGAACTCTTTGACCAGTTCTGTGTCAAAATCTCCAACTTTCTGTGCCGGGATGGTGATATCAAAATTCAAAAACTCCCTGCCGGACAGGTCCACCGCTGCTAAAACCAGCGTTTCATCCATGGGCAAAAGGAAATTGCCATACCGGTTGATGCCCCGCATTTCCCCCAAAGCCTTCGCAAAAGCCTGTCCCAGGCAAATACCGGTATCCTCCACGGTGTGATGAAAATCCACATCTGTATCCCCTGTGCAGGAAACCTGCAGGTCAAAATGTCCGTGCTTAGCGAAAAGATCCAGCATATGATTTAAAAAACCTACGCCGGTATTATTCTGATAGACGCCTCGTCCATCCAGTTCCAGTCTTACCGTAATATCGGTTTCCCCTGTTTTGCGTTCAACCATCGCACTGCGCATCAAATTCCTCCCCGTTATACCCAACGCCTTATTCTTGCGGCAAAGCCGCCAGCAAAGCATCCATTTCCTGATCCGTTCCAATCGAGATCCGCAAATATTCGCTGATTCTCGGCACATCAAAATGGCGCACCAAAATCTTCCGATCCTTTAAATATTCATATAATTCTCTGCCAGACAGGGTCTGACTTTTAGCAAAAACAAAATTGGTTCTGGAAGGAAGCACCGTGAATCCCCGGGCCTGCAGTTCTGCCGAGAACCGCTCTCTGGTTGCCACAATTTTTCTGGTTGTCTCCTCAAAGTATCCACGATCCTGCATGGAGGCAATACCGGCAGCCATGGTCATCTGGTTGATATTATATGGATTCATGGAGAATTTCACCTTCTCCAGCGCCTCAACCAACGCTGGACTCCCGATCCCAAATCCCAAACGCATGCCCGCCAGCGCACGGGATTTGGAAAACGTCTGTACCACAAGCAGGTTATCATACTTCCGGATCAGCGGGATGCAGCTTTCTCCGCCGAAATCAATATAGGCTTCATCGATAATCACCAACCGATCCGGGTTTGCCTGTATCACTGCCTCCATCTCTTGACGTGTATGGTACAGTCCAGTCGGCGCATTCGGATTGGCAATCAGCATATGTCCGTCTAGCCCCATGTAATCTGACAGTTCTATATGAAAGTCGGTTGCAAGCGGGATTTCTGTCGCCTGTAGACCATATAGAGAAGAATACACTTTGTAGAATCCGTATGTAATATCCGCAAAGTATACTTTATCTCCTTCATCGAAAAAGGCCCGGAATGCGCTGGATAGAACTTCGTCCGATCCATTTCCGACAAAAACTTCTTTGGCGTCCAGCTTATAAAACTCCGCAATCGCCCGTTTAAGTGCCATACAGGACGGGTCCGGATAAAGCTTCGGCTTATCCGCCGGCATTTCCCGCAGAGCTGCTGTTACCATCGGTGAGGGTGGATAAGGGTTTTCATTGGTGTTCAATTTGATGAAATTCCCTCCCTGAGGTTGCTCTCCGGGAACATAGACCGACATTTCCTGTATCCTTTTACTGATAAAACGGCTCATTTTTCTTCCTTCTCTTCAAAACGGATCGTAACCGAGCGGGCATGTGCGTGTAATCCTTCCCGCTCCGCAAAGTCTGCAATCCGGTCTTTTACTTTCGCCAACGCATCTTTGGTATAATAAATAAACGAAGACTTTTTAACGAAATCATCAACAGAAAGCGGAGATGAAAAACGTGCTGTTCCGCTGGTCGGCAGCGTATGATTCGGACCCGCAAAATAGTCGCCCAACGCTTCCGCCGCATAGCGGCCCAAAAAGATAGAGCCGGCATTCCGAATTTTTCCCAAATAGGAAAACGGATCCTCCACACATACTTCCAAATGTTCCGGCGCCACCTGATTGGCCGCTTCAACGGCCTGCTCCATATTTTCTGTCAGAATGATATAGCTGTGATTGTCAATCGCTGTCCGTGCGATTTCTGCACGGGGGAGCTCGACCAGTTGACGCTCGATTTCCTGTTGCGCTGCATCTGCCAGCTGCCGGCTGTCGGTCACCAGAATGGCACTGGCCATCCGATCATGCTCTGCCTGCGATAAAAGGTCGGCTGCTACATGAACAGGATCTGCGTTTCTGTCTGCAAGCACCAAAATTTCACTGGGCCCTGCAATCATGTCAATATCCACCTGGCCGAATACCAACCGTTTAGCAGTCGCCACATAAATATTACCTGGTCCTACGATCTTATCCACTTTCGGAATACTCTCCGTACCATAGCTGAGTGCAGCCACGGCCTGCGCCCCGCCAACCCGAAAAATCCGATCTACTCCTGCTACTTTGGCGGCCGCAAGAATAGCACGGGGAATCACCCCATCTTTTCCAGGCGGTGTAACCATGATAATTTCTGATACTCCCGCAATCTTTGCCGGTACGACATCCATCAGTACCGTGGATGGATACGCAGCTGTACCGCCTGGTACGTAAACCCCGACCCGTTCAATAGGCGTTACCTTCTGTCCGAGTACTGTCCCATCTGCAGAAGGAAGGACAAAATCATTCCGCACCTGTTTTTCATGAAAGCGGCGGATGTTATCCCGCGCCATTTCTAAAGTCTGGATAAATGCAGCATCTTCTTCTGCATATGCGCGCTCGATTTCCTCAGCCGGAACCTGTAGAGAAGAAAGACGCACATGATCAAATTTTTCACTGAAAGCAAACAGCGCCGCGTCGCCATCCTGGCGAACTTTTGCAATAATTTCCTGCACGCTTGTTAAAATGCTGCCCAGTGTCTCCTCGGTGCGATCCAACATTTTCTCCAGGTCCATCCCCTGTTTCCACTCTAACCGTTTGATCATCTCTGCATCCCCTTTATTGATTCGCAACCATCTGGCGAAGTTTATCCGCCATGTCTTCAATCGCCGCGTTTTTAAATTTAAAACTCGATTTATTTGCAATAAACCGTGCGCTGATATCGCAGAAACTGGTTAATACCTTCAGATTGTTTTCCCGCAGGGTACTTCCGGTTTCCACAATATCGACGATTACGTCTGAAAGCCCCAGAATCGGCGCCAGCTCAATGGATCCGTTCAGTTTAATAATCTCTATATCCCTGTTTTGGGAAGAATAATAATCTCTTGCAATTTTAACAAATTTGGTTGCCACCCGAAGCGTGGAATCCATATCCTCAATGTAATCGTTTGGTGCTGCCACAGACATCCGGCATTTCCCAATTTTTAAATCCACCAGTTCATAAACGTCGGGTTCGTATTCCAGTAGAATATCCTTTCCCACCACGCCGACATCTGCAGCCCCGCGCTCTACATAAATCGCTACGTCGGAAGGCTTGACCAGCAAGTATTTCACGCCGCTGACCGGATTTTCAAATACAAGTTTCCGGTTGTCCTCATAAATTTCGCGGCAATCATAGCCGGCCTTTTCCAGCATCCCATAGACTTTATCTCCCAGACGTCCTTTTGGCAATGCGATATTAAGCATTTTCTTTTTCCTCCTTCAGGATGCCGTTTTGGAAACGAAGCCGCCGCTGGCAGGCGACTGAACCGCAAAAGCCCTCTTTTTCTACCCGTACCCTGCGGCCCTGCGCACGCAATTCGGCAGCGTTCCGCATTAATGCGGAATAATCTTCGCCTTCACAGTATAGAATCAGATCGTCCGTATCAAACGGTTCATATGTTTTAAACCGTGTGTTTAGTTCATTCATGGACACAGCAAACCCAATTGCTCCTTTGTCCTTTCCCAGCTTTTTCATCAGGCGGTCGTATCGTCCTCCTGTCAGCACCGGGCGGGAAATTCCTTCAATAAATCCCCGATAAATCAGACCGTTGTAGTAATCCAAATCATTCACCACTGAAAAATCCAGGCCAACCTGTCCGGCACATCCGCTGTCTTCCAGCACCTGATATAATCCCGCCAATTCCTCCAGCGCTTCCGCCATCGTCTGGCTAATCACCAGTTCTTTTGCCTTCTGCAGCGTATCCCGGAAGCTTCCATATAAGCCTGGCAACGCCGCCAGTTTATTTTTTTCGGTTTCTGAAAGCTGCGTCTGCCCTAATAGGCGGGTAAGATCATGCGTATTCTTATTATGCAGGTATTGCAAGACCTGCTGCTGCATCCCGTGTTCCAGCCGCATGCCCTCCAGCAGTCCGGATATGAATCCCAAGTGAGAGATTTCCAGATAAAAATTTGCATCTATCAGCCGCAGACTCTCTGCAGCCAGCAAAACGGCCTCCATGTTTGCATAGCTTCCGGTCTCTCCGATTAATTCCATGCCGATCTGATTGATCTCACGAAAGGCATGGTTTTCTTTGGCCAGCCGGTAAATCGGTTCAATATAATATAAGCGTTCAAATCCATCCGGCTTTCCGGCGGCGACGTTTTTAATCACAGACAACGTCACATCCGGTTTCAGGGCCATCAGACGACCATTTAAGTCCATAAAAGTAATGATATTTTCCGTATTTAGAAAGTTTCTGTTTTCAATATACAGGTTAAAATCTTCAAATTTACTGACGTTAACCTTTTTATATCCAAATTGTTCGAATAGGCACCGCAACCCCAGTATGACCTCTTCGTCTTTTTTCATTCGACTGTTATACGTTTTCATTTTGCCGTCCGCCTTTTCATTGATTTGTTTTAATATTACACCGTGATATCACATTAGTCAACTAAAGTATTTAGTTATTTACAATTTATTCATACTTTTCGCTAGTCCCGCTCTAAAAATCCGTCAAACTTGCTTGCAAAGAAAAAACAGAACCGATATAATAAAAACAAACAACTTACTATTTTTTATTATATAAGAACCCTTCACCAAAAATCAACTGTCCGGCAGGGATTTTGTATAAAAATTTATATCACAGGAGGCGGACGATATGAGACGGCCATTTGTCGTTATGGGGCTTACTCTTTATATCTCTTTATCCATTGCTGTCCGTCTTTCCCTCAACGGCCAGTTGGTGATGACTTTCTTTTTAGTTTTTCTGGTGTTGATCAGCTGTCTTTTAAAAATACGAAACATATATTCTGTCACGGCCGTGCTTTTTTCTGCGGCGCTTGGATTCGGGTTATGTGCCGTTTATACACAGACCCTGTATCTACCCGCCACCGCTTTAGCCGGCAGTACGCAGAATTTAACGGGGCAGATTTTAGACCGCAGTGTCTCCTCTTCCGGAAAGTACAGCTATACTTTAGAAATAGATGACCGAAATCTCTGTGAAAAAAAGTTTCGTGTCCTTTTATATGTGGACGCTCCACTGCCGGCTGATTACGATGATACAATTTCTGTACAGGCAGAACTATATCAGGCATCGGATTCTCTGCGCTCCCGTTCAATTTTTTTGACAGCGTATGCCACAAATACGCCAACTATTACCACTTATAAAGGGATTCATTCCCCGCTATACTTTTTTCGTATATTGAGGGATCAGATTTCCTCTTCTTTGGACAAGCTGTTTTCTGTAGAGGTATCCGGCCTGTTACATGCGTTACTTTTAGGGGATAAGAGCAGGTTATCCAGTGCAGCGTTTCTGGTATTCCGACGCGCAGGCCTGGCACATGTACTGGCCGTCTCCGGTCTGCATTTGACAATTCTGCTGCAATTTTTCCTGTATATTTTCCGTGCTTTCAAAATGCCGGCCCGTCTTTGTTCCGGATTGGCCATTCCTCTTGTGCTGTGTTTTATGGCTCTAACTGGCTTTTCCACCTCTGTCCTGCGAGCTGGAATCATGTCGATCCTCTTTCATTTTGCCATTTTAATCGGCTGGGAAAGCGATGGTCTCAACTCCCTGGGTCTTGCTGCCACCCTCATTCTTTTATTCCAGCCATATGCTGTGCAGGATCTCAGTTTTCTTCTTTCCTTTTACGCGACAGCAGGTATCCTCCTCTTTTCAGAACCCGCCACCAGGAAAGTGGTTGAAAAATTACACATCTGGAATAAATATGTCAAATCCTTGATCGGTAAATTATGCGTTTCATTTGCTGCAATGGCTGCCGTTCTTCCTATTTCCCTGTTTTATTTTTCAGAATACAGCGTTTGGGCGCCGATATCCGGACTATTTGCCGAACCATTGTTGATTCTATGCCTGCTGTTTGGTTTTCTTTCCGCTATATTAGGAATATTTTTGCCGATTCTTGGTCAATTGGCTGCATGGCCTGCCTTATGGGGCGCTGAAGCATTACAGTGGATTACAGAAACGACAGCTTCTCTTCCGTTTTCCAAAATTCCTTTGGGAAGCGGCTTTATCAAACTCTGGTGTCTGTGCATGCTGTTATTAATCGGTGGAGCATATCTGCTCTCAGCACCGGATAGACGCGGCCCTGTAGTCCGCTTATCCTGCCTGCTTTCCGTTATTCTTTTGCTTTTCGCCAGTCTTTCAAAATTAGCTTTTACGCATAATGTAGCCGAGTTGGTGGTCCTGCATGAGGGAGAAGATACCAGCGTTATCCTTTTGTACGACCGGCACGCTTCTGTGCTTTTTTGCAATGGAAACAGCCGTATGGGAGATATCACCGCAGATTTTCTGCTCTCACGTGGCATACTGCGCCTGGATTGCATGTTCTTTTCAGATTCTGGTTATACTACCCAAAAGAGTGTCCTTTCTTTGGCAGAACAAATTCCAGTGTCCACAATATTCTGTCCTGAACCCGCTAAAATCAAATCTGCCTTTGCAAAACAGCAGGCAGATATCTCTTTTCTCTCTTCTGCAGAATGTCAGGTTTCTTTGACAGAGAATATCTCTATTTCTTCTGCTGCTACATCCGGTGGAACTGTATGTCTGTTATCAATATGGGATCATACGTTATCTTTGGCGCCCAGTCAATACGCAGCCTCTTATTTTCAGCGTACAGCCACATCTGAAAAAGCTCCAGATATATTGCTGCTGGCAGGCAAAATCAGTAGTTTTCTTGAATCTTTAGATTTTGATCTTGCTTTAATTTTAGAAGAACAAACCTATGCCCTTCAAACGAGCGGGGAGATTGTTCCGGCATTTTTCGGTGACCAGACAAGTCTGCTCCTTCGTTCGAACGGACAGTATCAGGTCGTACAGACAGAAATGGAGGCGTTCCATGCCCTATTTGAATGATAGTGAAACCAGCCGAAAAATTCGTCAGGGGGACTTATCTCCCACTTATCTGTTTTATGGTACAGAACGATACTTGCTGGAAAGAACACTTGTATTATTATCGAATAAGGCTTCTCAAGAACCTAAAAGCTTTAACCATATTATTTTGGATGGGGAAAAATCTACTGCGGAACAAATTGAAACGGCCGCAGAAACGCTGCCGGTCATGGCAACACAAAAATATGTCTGTGTTCAAAATTTTAATCCAGAAAAATTTTCCTCTGCGGATATGGAGCGGTTGAAAATTTTGGTTGAAAATCCGCCTGATACGTGTATATTAGTCTTCTGCGCACCTGATGCTACAGACGATTTCAAAAAAAGCGCTAAATGGAAGCAGTTTGCTAACGCAGTCGCGTCAACAGGTATTGTGACCGAATTTTCTGTAAAAGATAAAGGGGATCTTGCACGGTTGCTGATTGAACGTGCAGAAAAGCTGGGATGCAAATTAGAGAGGCCAGCGGCTCTTTATCTAATAGAGATCGTCGGTCATAGTTTGCATGCTTTGTTGGGTGAATTGACCAAGCTTACCGACTATGCCGCCAATCGCTGTATTACCAAACAGGACATTGACTTATTGGTTCCGCGCACTGTAGAATCTTCTTCTTTTGATCTGGCCAAAGCAATTCTACGGGGAGATTATGATACGGCCTTGCATATTCTCGATGACCTTTTTGACCAGCGGCAGGAACCCTTAATGATTTTAGGGGCGCTGTCCGCCTCTTTCCTGGATTTATACCGTGCAAAATGTGCCCAAAATGCAGGAAAATCGTCGGGTGATATCGCTGCAATCTATCCGTATAAAGGAAAGGAGTTCCGTATCAAAAATGCGCTGCGGGATGCTCCTCGTTTTTCTTCCCGACAGATCGCCTTTTGTTTACATGCACTTTTAAAAGCCGACGGACAACTAAAATCCTCTCGAGGGGATAATAAAATCATGCTCGAACAATCCATCCTTTCTATGATGCTGTTTGCAGCCAAGGAGGCGCATATATGATCCGACTCAAACAAGCAGTGATCGTAGAAGGTAAATATGATAGAATTAAACTGGCGGGAATTCTGGATGCAACTATTATTGAAACCGGCGGATTCAGGATTTTTAAGGATCCGGAAAAACGTTTGTTGATCCGTACCCTGGCCGAAAAAAATGGAATTATTGTTTTAACGGACAGTGATGTGGCTGGTTTTAAGATCCGCAGTTTCATCAAATCCATTGCGCCGAATGGAAAAGTGATTCAAGCATATATTCCGCCCCTTCCAGGAAAAGAAAAACGAAAAGCTGTTCCATCAAAAGAAGGTTTTTTGGGGGTGGAAGGGACCCCAGATGCAATTCTGCTGGCGGCTTTGCAAAAAGCCGGTGTGTTTTTTGAATATGAATCAGCCCCTTCCCAGCATATTACAAAAACTGATCTTTATTTAGACGGTCTATCCGGTGGTAAAAACAGCGGATTGCGCCGGAAAATGCTAATGGAGTATCTACAGTTGCCCGCCTATTTGTCTGCCAACGCTTTGTTGGACATCCTAAATACACTTTTTTCATATGAAGAATATCAAAATCTGCTAAACACGGTTTTTTCCTCTTATAAGCAGGCTAATACAAAAAATTAAAGGAGCTTTGTCTGATATGGTATTTTCAAGTTTAACCTTCCTATTTGTCTTTGTCCCCTTAGTCTTTGGCATTTACTATATCGTTCCGGCAAAAGCAAAAAATATTATTATTTTTTTGTCGGGATTTATTTTTTATGCTTGGGGAGAACCCTTCTATATCTGTATTATGATCTTGTCTACACTAATTGATTATACAGCAGGGCTGCTGCTGGCACGCTATGACAAAAACCCCAAGGTAAGAACTATATTGCTCCTGGTCTCTGTTGTGATGAATCTGAGTTTGTTGGCTACTTTTAAATACAGTTCGTTTATCATCAATAATATCAACGCGATTCTACACACATCCATTCCGGATCCTAATCTCCCCTTGCCAATTGGTATTTCTTTTTATACATTTCAAAGCATGTCATATACTATCGACCTGTATATGCGAAAAATTAATGTGCAAAAAAATCTTATTAATTTTGTCTCTTATGTCACTCTCTTCCCGCAATTGGTTGCCGGACCGATTGTTCGATATCAAGATGTACAAAATGAAATTGATCACCGTACCATTACTGTCACAAAGGTTTCTGCCGGTATTGGCCTGTTTATCCAGGGACTGGCCAAGAAGGTCTTACTAGCAAATAACATTGGTTTGTTGTGGACAAACATTAAAGCCATGGATTACGCCACCATGCCCGCTATGACTGCCTGGCTTGGAATCTTGGCCTTTACTTTCCAGATTTACTATGATTTTTCCGGATATTCAGATATGGCCTGTGGGCTTGGAAAAATGTTGGGATTTGAATTCCCTCAAAACTTCAATCTGCCGTATACAGCCAAAAGCATTGCGGAGTTTTGGCGCAGATGGCATATCACTCTTTCTTCCTGGTTTAAATCCTATGTCTATTTTCCATTAGGTGGCAGCCGGGTAAGTAAGCCTAAAATTGTCCGTAATCTGCTAATTGTCTGGGGTTTGACCGGACTTTGGCACGGAGCCAGCTGGAATTTTATCCTTTGGGGACTATATTTCGGCATCCTGATTATATGTGAACGGTTCATATGGGGAAAAGCGCTACAAAAGCTTCCCGGCATCATCCAGCACATTTATACGTTTGTTCTGGTTGTGTTTGGATGGATGCTTTTCGAAATACTGACGGTGACTGATATTATCACCTATACAAAAGCTCTGTTCGGCGCAGGTGGATTATGGGACAGCCAATCTTTTTATTTCCTTTCTTCCTATTTTATATTATTTATTATCTGTGCAATTTTTTCCGGTGGTTTTCTCCAACGTTTGGGAACAAAACTGGCTGCCCGGTTTCCAAAAGCAGTCCCATATTCCATACCTGTTGTGCAATTGGTATTAATGGTTTGCTGCTTATCCTACCTAGTTAGTTCGACGTATAATCCGTTTCTATACTTTCGTTTCTAATTCGCAGACAGTTTACCGAAAAGGAGCTTTATGGCTATGAGAATACAAAAATGGCTTTCTATTTTATTCTTTTTTGGAACGATCGCAGTATTTGCTTTATTAACCCTTGTATTGCCAAAGCAAAGTTTTTCTGAGAATGAAAATAGAACTCTTACCAGTTTTCCAACCATTCGCAGTGTTGAAGATATCATGGACCGATCCTTTATGAAAGGATTTGACAATTATATATCTGACCATTTTGCAGGACGTGACCAATGGATCGCTTTGAAAACTCAACTGGATTTGCTGTATGGGCAAAAAGAAGTCAGTGGTGTCTATATTACTCCAGAACGGCTCATGCAAAAAACGGATACCCCCAATGAGCAATACATCAACGCCAGTATTAATGCTATCAATGAATATGCACAAAAATATCCTGACAAAACGGTTTCTGTACTCTTAGTGCCCACGGCAACAGAAATTTATAAAGAACAACTCCCCAAAAATGCGCCGGAACTGGATCAAAAACTGTTAATTGATAGCGTTTATAGCCAATTAACAGATTCTATTGTCCGATTAGATGCATACCGACCGTTAATGGCTGAAAAAAATAATTACATTTTTTATAAAACGGATCACCACTGGACGAGTTACGGCGCTTTTGTTACTTATAGTTATAACGCGCGCAGTCTTGGTTTTAATCCTCTTTCATTGAATGATTTTCAGATTGAACATGCGTCCTATAATTTTTTAGGTACCCTACACTCCAAGACGCAATATACAAAAACAGGTATGGATACGATTGATCTATACACCAATGCCGGTAATGTTCAGGTTGTTTCCTGTATCCGTAATAATGGAGTTGAACAAACAGAGTATCCGTCGATTTTCTTTCGGGAGATGCTCGAAAAAAAAGATCAGTATTCTGTTTTTCTGGGTACCAATGAAGGAATTGTCACGGTAAAAACCAACGCATCAAACGGCAAACGACTGCTCATGTTCAAAGATAGCTATTCCCACGCCCTCATACAATTTCTGGCACCACATTATGAAGAAATTACATTAGTTGATCTTCGTTATCTGACGACCTCTTATGAAACGTATGTAGATCCAGCGCTATATGACCAGGTCATGTTCTTATATAATGTCAATTCATTTATTACAGATTCATATATTAAAAACGTTACCTGGAGTATACAAGATCAATCTTAAAATTCATCTTAAGCTATTTTTATACTATCTAGGGATAAAAAAGGCTTACTAAAAATAGCGGAGTGCCATAATGAAAGTTATAAAAAACGGGTACAACTCTCAAAAAGCTGTACCCGTTTTTATTATGTTTTATTTTCCGAAAGTATATAACCCTATGACACTTTGGGCGGTGTCCACAAAGATATCAGGTGGCGATTATACTCATTTTGTCAGTTAAATAGAAATCCACCAGCATACACCATATTTGTCAATTACGGTTGCACAGCATTTGCTCCAGGGGACTTCTTTTATTGGTTCAATAACAACACCGCCATCGCTTAAAATATGGAAAGCTTTATGCACTGCCTCTTCGCTTCCTATTTCAAAAACATTGAAAGTCATTGTCTGCCATTTTTCTTTGTGGATTACACTTATGTCACAAGGATTTACCGCTTCACTGACGGCAAGAAATGGTTCTCCTTTTACTGACAATTCACAATGTGCATAAGCGTCATTTGTGTCATTTTTTATTTGAAAGGTGACTTCTGCGCCAAAAGCATTACAATACATATCAACGGCTTCAATGCTGTTCTTAACATAAACCTGTGTATAATTCTTCATACCTTTCTCCCGCTTATTATATCAAAATCCATGCCTGCATTATAACACAATAGCGGCCAGAACACAATGTTCTGACCGCTTGCTTAATCAATACTTCGTCACTGCACCTCGGAGAATCAGTAAGCCTTTTTATTTTAGTACCTTAAGAACGAGGAGAACGTTTAGAATAGGATCCGTGCTTACCATCCATAATCCGTTTCAAATCAGACATCTTCTCTTCACTAGCCTGTTTAAACTTACTCATCATTTCTTCAAAAGATGCTTCTGGCGTCTTAGGTGCGGGGTTTGGTATCTGGCGGGAATCCCGGTCATAAGGCGGGCGCTTTCCCTGAGGGCGGCGTGGCGAAACATTATCCATGGCCTGTTTAATGGAAAGACTGATCTTTCCATCCTCTCCAATTTTCAAAACTTTTACCTTAACTGTTTCGCCTTCTTTTAAATGGTCTGAAATTTCTTTGACATAGGTCGGAGCGACTTCAGAAATATGTACCATCCCTGTTGTACCGCCTAAGTCAATAAATGCGCCAAACTTTGTGATGCCTGTCACTTTACCTTCCAGTATTTTCCCAACCTCAAGTTGCATAAACCTACAACTGCCTCCTTAGAATAAAAATTTTATATGAATGCTTAGACTTTAAGCAAACCTTCGGGTAAAGTTTATATTATTTGCCTCCAATATCGACAAACACCTGTTCATCAGAACGCACATATCCCAATTGTTCCCTAGCAATTTTCTCATAATATTCATCCAAATCGTTTTCACTCAATAAACGCTGGAGTTCTTCATTTTCTATCGTCTGCTGCGCACACGCATCTTTTAAAGACTCTAAGCTGTCTTCAAGTCCGCTGAGCTTCTGTTGATCATATACAATTTGTGCACAAGCAATGGTCACGATAACAAACACTGCAATGCTAAAAAGAAAATGTCTCTTTCTTTTCGGCTTGTACAAAGCCAACTGGCTCAGCCCCTTTCTTATTTTTACTGTTTTTGTATACTGATTTATTATACAACACTTTCCTTCTCCTTTTCAAGCACATTTTTAGCTTTTTATCCTGATTTTTTAATTTTGTGTAAATTACTACAAAAAAGCTTCTCACCCTTTGGTATATAAAACCAAAGGCTTTCTGAAAAGGCCACACCAAAATGCGGAATAACATATGAAAAATTTTACGTATCTGATTGATCAGAGCATCGGCGATCCGATAAACCAGTGTGCCAATACTAAAATAATAGACAGAAAAACCAAGCAATTCTCCGACAAAAATAAAACCTCGCAGCATTCCAGAATTATAGCGAATCATAAATAAGAATGTCGCAGTACCCGCTACCAAAAAGAATAATAGATCTTCGACAAATATGATAATGCCTCCACTCGGCACAGCCAGACGTAGAATCCTAAAAATATCGTATATCAGTCCTAGACCAACCCCCAGTAGGCAGGCATATAAAAAAGCCGTTGTCTGCTGTGTTAGCATAATCTGTATATCCATATGTTTACTCCGGCTTATTTAAAAATACGGGACAGAATATTTCCGGATCTTTTTTCTGGTTCTGTATATATAACAGCACTGATCTCCCCCGTTATATTAATCTCACCACTTTCTACATTTAATCTGCAAACATGTAGATCTCTTCCTTTAACCGTCATCCCCCCTAATGCTGTAAATAATACCACACTATTCTCGTCAAAACTGTCGATATCGGATACGCCGGAAATATTTAAAAGTTTGCGGTTTTCCATAATCACATTTTGCGGAAGGCTGGCTTCCCTTTTTACTGTTTTTTCTGTATTGGTATCGATCATTCTCATCCACTCCTGTCCCTTTTTTAACCTAGTTTGATCATTTTACGGACCTGTTTGCTACAACTTATGCCACACTAGGTAGAAATATTCTTTCCAATTTTAAAAGAACGGCTGATAAAAGAATAGCTCTGGGATTTTCCAGAGCTATTCTTTTATCAGCCGTTTACATCCGACGAACTATTCAATGACAATGTAATGGTCTCCTGCATTCTCTTTTGTTGCATATTCATTGACCTTTAATACCTTTACTTTTAAAGGTTTAGCACCCATATGGATTTCAATAATGTCATTTTCCTTGACATCGTATGAAGCACGAGCCTCTTTTCCGTTCACAAACACTCTCCCAGCATCGCAGGCTTCATTGGCTATGGTACGCCGCTTAATCAGCCGGGTGACTTTTAAATATTTATCTAAACGCATAATACTCATCCTTTTCTATCCTGCCGATACTTTCATAAAAAAGTCCGATTCCCTTTTGTAAGGAATCGGACCGACTCAGATTTACAAAACTATAACTTCCCGTATAAAAACACAGAAATGTTATTTTGCAACAGCTTCTTTCAATACCTTACCTGCTTTGAAAGCCGGAACAGTAGTCGCAGGGATGTCAATGGTTTCTTTAGTCGGACTACCCGGTTTGACACCTTTTCTTGCAGCACGCTCACGAACTTCAAATGTACCAAAGCCAACGATCTGCACTTTTTCACCTTTTACCAGTGTTTCTGTAATTGTGTCAAGAACAGCAGTTACAACCGCATCTGCATCTTTCTTTGTCATTTTTGTTTTTTCAGCAACAACGCTGACCAAATCAGATTTCGTCATTTGAATAAACCTCCATTATTTTTCACTTTAATATTCAGCGAACAGCTGTCCGCGAATTAACCTCTTTTTGCCTCTTTCCAGTACATATTTAACACATCCATCCCGGCTTGTGGCAAAGAAATTCCTTTCTCCCGGCACATGGCTTCCATCTTAGAAAAACGTCGTATAAATTTCTGTACAGCCCGATATAAACTATTTTCGGGATCCAGATGTGCAAAACGGGACACATTGACGCAACTAAACAACAAATCGCCAAATTCTTCTTCTATTTGTGCCGAATCACCACCAAGAAGGGCATCCTTAAATTCGACTAATTCACTTTCTAAATCCACTAAAGCAGCCTCTAAAGATGGATAATCAAATTTTGCTTTTGCCGCACGCCCCTGCACCTTTTCAGCATACATTAAAGCTGGCAAAGCTTTAGGTGCAGCATTCAATGTATCCGTATATGTCTTCTGCCCCTTTTCCTCCATCTTCTGTGCTGTCCAGTTCTGTAATGCTTCATCGGCGTCTTCGGCTTTTACTGTGCCAAAAACATGAGGATGACGGAACACTAACTTTTTACAAAGCTGATCACACACCTCTGCAAAATCAAAATGTCCTGCCTCTTCCTCCATGCGAGCATGAAAGACAACTTGAAGCAATACATCTCCAAGCTCTTCTCGTAAAAGTGCAGAATCTTTTAAATCAATTGCCTCTACTACTTCATATGTCTCTTCCAAAAAATTCTTACGGATACTTTCATGAGTTTGAGCCTTATCCCACGGACATCCGTTTTCTCCTCGAAGTAAGGCCATGATCTGTATAAGGTCATCGATTGTGTAATGCTCCTTGTACGTAAAATCCATGGAAATCCTCCTGTTTTCAAAAACTAGTATGCCCCAAAGAATGTGTCTTTTATATAGTATCCTACAAACAATATTTTTTCAAGTGTTTTTTCCGCTTTTTACATAGAAAAATCGGACCTTTTGGTCAGTTCATGCGGTTTGTGCAAAATTATTGCTGCAAATCCTCTTCTTTCTTGTCGTCCTGTATCTCAACGGTCGAGTCGGTTTCTGCAGAATAATCTTCAAAATCTTTTTTTATTTGATTTCCACACTTGGCACAATACATAGAATCCCCTGGATTGCTGGCACCACAGCAAGAACAAACGCGAACATTTTTTAATTTACCCAGTTCCTCGTTGGCTTCAGAAAGTTGATATAGAAGTTCATCAATTTCTTCTGTCATAGAAGCAATTAACTCTTCATTAACATATTTTTGTTTCTGCATATGATATACGGCACTACCCAATTTTTCATACACGGCACGAAGGTCAGAGTTAATGCGTACTGTTTTCATTTTGACCTTGGAAATTCCGATTACCTGATCAGCTTTTTTTCCTACGCTACCCGTCGCATCTTTGACCACATCTATCACATCATTCAACAAACTCATCATGCATCCTCCTTGTATCTCTATAATTTTAGGATCTTCATTTATTATATACTACTCTGTAAAAAATTTCAATGAAAATCGCGTAAAAACTCCCTTATTAACGAATTTTTGGGCACTATATCTTCTGGCAAATACCCAAATTGTATTAAAGCCTTCTGTAATCTCTCTGCTTTTTCTCTGTGTACACTGTTTTCCCATTTTGTATCCACCAACAAAGGAAATAAAGACTGATGATAAAGGAGAGGTTCATATTGGTGTGTTGAGTCAATCAGAAAGTCTGCTTCGTGCATGAACGGACGAATATTTTTATCTTCACCTGCACACACACTGCCCCACATATCCAATGTATTATTAAAAGATGAATTCCGATGATAATAATCCCGTAGCATTCTACGCAAAAGGCGCAAATCCCTTGCCGATAATACCACCTCCCCTTGGTCTACAAAATCAGTCTGCGTGCTAATATATATCCTAAAAAAACGATCCGCAAGATCCGGAGAAATCAGGCGTGGATTCAACGCATGGATTCCTTCTGCAATGACTACCGTATCATCGTCCACTACGATTTCTCGTTCCCCTACCTGCCGAACCTGACAAAAATCAAAACGTGGAACAACCGTACGATTTTCTATAATCAATTCTGAAAAACAAGCGCGCAAGCGCGGAAGATCCAGGCACTCTACAGCATCGTAGTCATATTTTCCATTCGGTAAAACAGGAAAGCAATCTGGCGGCAAATAAAAATCATCTAATGAAACCGTGACAGAATCTACACCCCGATCTTTGAGTTCTTCTCTCAAGATCTGTGCCGTTGTGGTTTTTCCGGAAGAAGACGGTCCCGCCATCAGCACGATTCGGTCTTTCCCAGTATTGGAAACAATTTCATGTACTGCCGCTAAAACCTGCTGTCGGTATCTCTGTTCGCAGGATGCTACCCATCCCTGTAGGTCATTTTTTGCATTCTGGTTCAGTTCATGGACAAAACAGGTACTAGCGGACTGCATACTGCTCATAAAATCTATCAATCTCCTTTTTTCGTTCTAGTATCTGGTCAAATCGTTTGAGATATTCATATGGATATTTGAAATTAAAAATGCGGTTGATCTGTTTTCTATCTGTTGAAACCAGTTTTGTAACACCACCAGCCCCAGCAGCAAAGATGGTATGATTCTCTTCCATAATATATGTGTTATACAGACTAATGTGTCCAGCTTTCATATACCCTATATTTTCCAAATTGCCTAAAGTATTTTTATTCCGATATAGGTAATACGGCTTATAACCATGTTCACGCAAAAACTCTCCCGAAAAATTTACCATTTTCATTGCTTGATAGGCATCTAAATCCTGTCCCAATCCCTGCCTGGTGTATAAATCCGAGGAGCGTTTAATGCTTAAAGTATGTACTGTAATATTTTCCGGCCCCAAATCAACTGCTCTGTACATACTTTGTTGAAAACTCTCAAATGTATCTGTAGGAAGGCCGGCAATAAAATCCATATTGATTTCTTGAAAACCTTCTTGCCTTGCCAATGCAAAAGCTCGCTCGGTTTCTGCTGACGTATGGCAACGGCCAATCTGTTCTAAAACGCTGTCGTTAAATGTTTGTGGATTAATGCTGATTCTATCAACGCCAGCTTTTTTGAGGACCCGCAGCTTTTCTGCCGTAATTGTATCTGGCCGCCCAGCCTCCACGGTATATTCTCGCAATGTAGATATATCGAATAATCGGGCAATACAGTCTGTTAGCATTTTCAACTGCTCTGCTGTAATAGAGGTAGGAGTTCCTCCTCCGAAATAGATCGTTTCCAGTTTTAATCCATTCCTATCGATCCGTTCTGAAATAGCGGCCAACTCCTGGCAAAGATGGTCAATATAAGCCGGTATCGTTTTCCTGGCCTGTTCACTGGAAATGGAGTGCGATACAAAGGAACAATATCTGCACCGGGTTGGACAGTAAGGAATAGAAACATATAAACTGCAGGAATGCGGCTGTAAAAGGGAAAAAGCCGCCGTTTGATTTTCTGCGGTTTCTATACAAAGATCTAACTTTTCTTTCCCAATGTGAAAGGTTTTACCCATGTATTCCCGTGTCTGTACTTCGTCCAAGCCGCGTTCATAACAGTCTTGGATTAACTTTACCGGTCGAATGCCGGTCAAAATTCCCCATGGCAGTGTAAAATGCAATGCTGTAGATAATGCCTGATAAGCCGCTGCACATAAACGCTGTTCTACTAGCTTTCTGTTGTCTGCATCTTTTTGAGATATGATCTGCCTCGCTGCATATTTTTTATCCCCCTGCACAAATACAGCTAACAGGCATACACTTGTCCTTCTATTTTTATATCGGGTATATAAGCGTACAGGATCTTTACAGTCGTTTTTCGACATTGTCTGATGGATAGGAATACATGGAAAAAACAACTTGCACAGGTTTTCCAATTGATTATGCACGGTATGGCCTTCAATAATAATTGTCATATAAATTTTTCCCCATATACGGATTTTCAGCCCGTTCACTGGAAAGAGTAGTCTCTGCACCGTGACCCGGTAGCACTCGATAATCTCCGTCCAGCTCACTTAATTTTTGCAGAGAATGCAACAATTCCTGAAGACTGCCAGTATACTGACCCGGCTTTCCCATCGTACCCTGAAATAAAGTGTCCCCCGAAAATAGAACTCCCTCTCCAATGTAGACACTGCTGCCATGGGTATGTCCCGGCGTATGACACACAGTTAATATTATTCCATCCATGCTGACCTGATCTTTATCCTTCACCAAATGTTCTGCCGGTGTTTGAATGCGAAAGAGCTGTTCATCATACTGATCAAACATGATCCCTAAATTTTCATATAAGTCATGAATCATTGCTGCGTCCTGCTCCGGCACATATAATTCTGCTCCCGTTTGTTCACGCAAAAAATTGACCGCCCCTATATGATCAAAGTGCCCATGTGTCAATAAAATCTTTATCAGTTTCCAGCGATTTCTCTGAAGCACTTCCAGCAGATATTCACCTTGATCTGCCGGGTCTATGATCAATGCATTTCCCTGTCCTGAAACAATAATATAACAATTTGTCTGCAGTACGCCTAAAGTGAACGACAGAATCTTTGCCGGTTTCATTGTTTTTTCCCCTCCAGTAGCGTCTTTCTGTCCAGACCCCATTCATCCGTGTCCAGCATGATCGTAACTGGGCCGTCATTGACAAGACTTACCCTCATATCGGCGCCAAACCGTCCGGTTTGTACATGAACGCCCCGTATCTGCAACTGCTCTATAAAATATTCATAGAGCGGTCGTGCCACTTCCGGTCTTGCTGCCTGCACAAAAGAAGGACGACGACCATGGGAACAATCTGCAGCTAAAGTAAATTGGGATACTGCCAGTACTTTGCCCTCAACCTGTACTAATGATAAGTTCATTTTCCCTTGTTGGTCTTCAAACACCCGGAGATGCAGAATCTTCTCTGCCAGAAGATCCGCCTGTGCCTGCGTATCATTTTCCATCACTCCAAGGAGCACCAAAAAACCCTTCCCAATTTTTGCAATATACTCGCCGTCTATCTCTACTGCGGCAGAAGATACCCTTTGCAGCAATGCTTTCAATACTGTTCCACCTTTCTATTTTCCTGTTCGTTCAACAGAAATCATCCCTTCAATTTTTTGAAGTCTCTGAATAATCGTATTTAATTGCGCCGTACCGCCAACACTGATGGTCATAATAATTTCCGTATTACCATTTTTGAGTTCTTTGGCACTGATCTCATATACTGGAACTTTCATATTCGCCAACAGCACCGTGACATCTGCAACAATTCCCTGCCGCGCTATACTTAATAAATTCAATACCGCACGATAGTTGGTCTGATCGGTCTGCGCCCAATGCACATTGATCCACCGGTCAATCTGAGAGGGATCTTTCATAGAGGCGATCACATTGACACAATCTCGTTTATGCACGGATACACCATGTCCTCTTGTAATAAATCCAATAATACTATCCCCCGGCAAAGGATTACAGCACTGTGCAAACTTAACCAGACAATTTTCGATGTTTTCGACAATGACACCAGAATCTGTTTTACCAAACGATTGGGTCGTTGTCAATTCAGGGATCTTATCGGCATCTCTCTTAATTAACTTGAAATAGTCATCTTTGATTCGCGGAATGATTTTCGATAAAGACACACCGCCATATCCGATAGCCGCATAAAAATCGTCCAGCACATCATAATTTTGCCGCTTAGCGATCCCGAGGAGGAATTCCTGCATCTGATCCTCTGGAAGATAAATACTGTTGCGTTTAAACTCTCGTTCCAGCTCTGCTTTACCTTCCACAATATTTTCATCCCGGCGCTCTTTTTTAAACCATGCACGGATTTTATTGCGCGCTTCACTTGTTTTGACGAATTTCAGCCAGTCTCGGCTAGGACCTCGTCCCGGTGTATTGGACGTGATAATTTCTACGATTTGTCCTGTCTGCACCACTGTATCAATTGGAACTATTCTTCCATCCACTTTCGCTCCGATCATATGATTTCCGACCGCACTATGAATCGCATAGGCAAAGTCTACTGTTGTCGAACCGACAGGGAGTGTTTTAACATCGCCTTTCGGCGTCAGCAGGAAAACTTCCTCAGCCCCAATATCATTTTTAATATTGCTGATTAGATTTGCAGAGTCATCTTGCTGTTCTTCAATAATTTTCCGAATCCAGGCCAGCCGTTCTTCCAGTTTATCTTTTCCGCTGATGCCTAACTTATATTTCCAATGCGCTGCAATTCCATATTCGGCCGTATAATGCATATCCCATGTGCGGATTTGCACCTCAAAAGGAACACCCTCCTTTGCAATCACCGTAGTATGCAGAGACTGATACATATTGGCCTTCGGCATAGAGATATAATCCTTGAAACGATTCGGGATTGGAGTAAAAATATCATGGATAATTCCAAGAATATTATAGCATTCCACTACAGAATTCACGATAATGCGAACCGCAAAAATATCAAAAACTTCATCAAAACTTCGGCCTGCCATATAGACCTTTCTATAAATACCATAGTGACTTTTAACCCGTCCTTCTACATAAGGCTCTATATGATAATCAGCCAGCCGTGCTTTAATCTGCATCTTGATATATTCAATATAATTAATGCGATCCCCTTTATGCTGATCTAATATATCGTCTATCTCATGATAAGCGATCGGGTCTAAATAAAAGAGCGAAATATCTTCTAATTCTTCTTTTACTGCACGAATTCCTAAACGGTGTGCAATCGGTGCATAAATTTCCATTGTTTCCAGGGAAATCTCCAATTGCTTGCTGGGCTTACGAAATTTCAAAGTTCGCATATTATGCAGGCGGTCGGCCAATTTAATAATAATCACCCGTATATCCTTAGACATCGCCATGAGCATTTTTCGTACATTTTCTGTCTGCTCGGCTTCCTTTGTGGGCAATGTGAGTTTATTGATCTTAGTCACACCGTCTACCAACAGCGCAACGCCTGCACCAAATTGTTTCTGAATCTGCTCTAATTTAATATTTGTGTCTTCTACAACATCGTGCAACAATGCCGCACAAATGGTTTCCGTGTCCATTCCCATCTCTACAAGGATATAGGCAACCGCTACCGGATGTGTAATATATGGATCCCCAGACTTACGCAGCTGTCCAGCATGCGCAGCATCCGCCATTTGGTAGGCTGCGGATATTAACGCATAATCATACTGCTTATCTCCCTTATGGATCAAATCCATTAACATATCAATCGTATAAACCATGATTCTCATGCCTTTCTGCCTGGGTTAGTATGTACAGATCCTTGCTTAATTACTTTGCCTCCTGCTGCCCAGATGCAGCAATTTTCTGCAAAAATATTGATGTATTTAAATCTACCTTTCCTGTCGTAGGTAAAATTTGTATGTGATCTAGTAAAGGAGACAGTGCTATCAATTGCAATTCTTCCATCACATCCAGAACAACTCGAAACTTGCAATAATTTAGCTTCTGTCCCAATTCAAAATATAATACATCCAGATCACCACTATAACCACCCCTAGCCCGGATATATTTATAAACAGCGACAAACTCTTCATATTGGGGCAGAATTCTGGGGCGAAGTCGTACATCATAATTTTCCCCACGGCGAATTGCTTCATAAGTGCTTTTTGCGTTGAGCAATTTTTGCTGCTGCAAATTAGCCGGGCGCAGATCTCGAACACGAACAGATACAGAGCGCACCCCATGATACATATTCATTTCAACATTGACCAATAAATCTACTGCTTGCCCTTTACTATAAGGAAAACGGCGGCTGCTCATCCCAAAATATACAACCGGCACCATCCCTCCATCAAAAGAAACCCGAATCCGCAGATGCTTATCTCCGGAAAGGGGTGTAATCGAATCAATGACCGCATTACGCATTAAAAAGATCGGTTGGGGATTGCCAGCTCCAAAGGGTTCTAATACAGATAAGGAACCTACTATCTCGGCTGATAGCTCCTGTAAAGAAATTTCGGCATCAATTTCGCAGGTAACCGTAGGCATTATTGCAAAATGTTCAGCAGCATAACGATTGATCGCTTCTTCAAAAGCTCTTTCACTGCCTCTTTCAACAGATAACCCAGCTGCCAACTGATGTCCACCAAATTTTTTTAAATGAGCCGCACAAGCAGATAAGGCTTCGTAAAGCGAAAAATTCCCTATACTTCTTCCAGAGCCTCGACTGTCCCCCTGCCCCTGCACTGATAAAATAAATGACGGTTTCCCATACCGTTCTGTAATTTTTGCACTGACAATGCCGATAACGCCCGGATGCCATCCTTCTCCCCAAAAGACCAATACACGGTTATACAGTTTCCCTGGATTTTTTTCGATTTCTTGTTCAATTTCGTGCAGAATTTTCTGTTCTATTTCCTGTCGTTGCTGATTGAAACTTTGCATTTCAGCAGCCAAAGCCGTTGCTTCCTCTTCATCTTCACACAACAGCAGATCAACTGCCTTTTCTGCACCCTCAATACGGCCAGCTGCATTAATCCGGGGGGCAATCCCAAAAGCAATTGACGCTGCAGTGATTGGTTTTCCTTCCAGCCCTGCAATTTCCAGCAGTGCACGCAAACCTGGATTTTCTGTAAATTCCAATATTTTTAGCCCCTGTTGTACCAACAGACGATTCTCTCCGGACAAAGTCACAACATCCCCGATTGTTCCAATCGCCGCTAAATCAGCAAAAGATTCCAGAGGCATAGTATAGTCTCCGCCTTCCAGCGCTGCAACCAATTTAAATACGACCCCTACCCCAGCCAATTCTTTAAAGCGGCTGGGACAATCTTTCCGATGGGGATTGATCACGGCTACCGCATCCGGAAGCGTTTCTCCCACACTATGATGGTCTGTAATAACGAGGTCCAATCCCTTTTCCCGTGCATAAGCTGCTTCTTTCAAGGCAGAAATACCATTATCTACAGTAATCACCAAGTCTGTATGTAAACGGTCCTTTAGGAACGCCAAGGCCTGACAGTTAAGTCCATATCCCTCTGTTTCCCGATCCGGTACATAATACATCACATTCGCGCCGACAGAATTCAAGTACGTATATAATAAAGCAGTTGCCGTAACCCCATCACAATCATAATCACCGTAAATTACAATTTTTTCTTCTTTTTCGATCGCCTGGGTAATTCGCATGGTCGCTTTATCCATATCTTTCAGTACAAACGGATCCTCTAACGCACCTGAAAAAAATTCTTCTGCTTCTGTTACAGACAGTCCACGCGCTGCCAGAACCCGCGCTGCCATCAACGGTATATTGCGTTTTTCAGCAATATCCTGCACCATATCCGGCAACACTTGTTTTTGAATCCATTTTTTAAAGACCATATATTTTCCCGTCCTCTTCTTCCTATCGGGCTGCTCGTGAAATCAGTCTTCTGTCCCTCCATCAGACAAAATTAAAAACATGCAAATATTATACTGTATTTTTAGTAAAATTTCAACTGTCTATGCTGGTTTATACCGCAAACCGAATACCAATTTCCTCACATACATATAAAAATATCGCCTCTGCCATTCGCAAAGCAACATCTGCATCTCCGGGTGTGATGTCAACAGGTACGTCTGTCGGATACCGTGTAGCAATATAGTAATGATTCAGTTTTGCGCTTTCATCCAGCCATTCCTGAAAAGAAGGCTCATAGCGGATGGCCTGACGGCATAACCATGTCAGGTTATGACCGTCTATCCGCTGATGGGCCTTGTACAACAGATATGCTTTCAGTGATTTTTCCGCACATTGCTGACAATGAAACGCACAGCCATCCAGCAAGCGACCGTCTTCCCGAAGCACTTTGGAACACAAAAGGTCTTCATAAGCTGCCTCTGCCCAGTCGTGGTACCTTCGACTGTCTCCAGAACGCTCACCTCTGCGGGCCATATAGAACAACCCCCTTTTCCTGGACTGTCTGTGCAAAAGAATCTTCTTCAGCACAAAGCCGTTGATAATCTGCTGTACGATATACAACAACATCATATGGCAGATCGCTTTCTACTGCTAAATAGATCTGCCGTTCCAATTCCGAAGCATTTTCAACATCCGCAGCAATTACCAATTTAAAACTGGTAATATCCCCATACATATTGGTTTTTCTGCTGAAAAGAATCACTAGACTGGGATGAAACTGCTGTACAATTTTATCAACTACAGCTTGGATTTGTTCCATCATTTTGCCTCCTTTACTTTTTGGAATAATGAATGGTTTATTTCAGTATATCCCCTTTTAACGGGTTTGGCAATAGATAGAGCTCATATCGACCACAAAATAAAGGTTCTCTGGGTCCAAAACACCCAATAAAATGTAGATTTTTCAATGACTTTTTTAACTTATGACAAAATCTATAAAAATCGCAATGTTACAAACATAAAAATTGTAAATATTATTTTATTGTACCCCCTTTTATTTTAAAAAAATGCCGCTATAATAGAAACTATGTCATAAAGCGGTGGGATCAGTCCGCGGCTGTTATTGTGGTGTTTGAGTCAAATATCATCCTGCAATGCAGGGATATTTTGGAAGGAAGGTTTGAAGCGATGTTTCAATTACGATGGGTCTGGACCAATATGAAAGGGTATCGCATTTGTTTTGTGTTTGCCCTTCTTCTCACAGTCATCTCTTCCGGCATGTTGTTGGTAAACCCGATTATCATGAGCCAGATTGTCGATAACGTCATTGTCGGCCAGGAGATTAATGGCGTGATCGTGCGGCAAAGCGATATGTTAATCCCCTATGTATTGCTGATGGTCGGATTTACTCTGCTGCGGACAGGTGTATCTTACGGTATGATTATTTTATATGAAAAGGCTTCTCAGGGAACCATCTACTCCATCAGAAATTATTTGTACCGGAATATGCAGTTTCAAGATTCCAATTTCTATGATCGTAACCGTACCGGAGATCTGATGACCCGGTTGACTGGCGACCTGGATATGGTACGTCATACCATCGCATGGATTGTACGGATGCTCTTAGATTCCAGCGTCATGTTTATCGCAACCACCGTGTATTTTTTAACCAAAGATGTAATTTTCACATTGGTTTTGCTGGTCATTACTCCATTTATCTTTATTATCACACAAATGTTTTCCAAAAGAGTAGGTCCATTATATGTTGATTTGCGGGAACGGTTGTCCCAGCTGAATTCCAATGCGCAGGAAAATATCGCAGGAAACCGCGTTGTTAAAGCATTCGCACGAGAAGATTATGAAATCGCACGCTTTGCTGAAAAAAGCCGGAATTTTCAGGAGGCCAACATTCGTTCTTCTATGATGTGGTTAAATTTTTATCCGGCAATTGAGGGGTTGGCACAGTCGCTTTCTGTTATTACATTGGTGGTTGGTGGAATTTTTGTTATTAACGGACGTTTGACCATCGGTGATCTAACAGCGTTTTCCTCTTTAACTTGGACCCTTTCAAACCCTATGCGTATGCTAGGCAGCCTGTTAAACGATTTGCAACGTTTTTTTGCCAGTGCAGCAAAAATTATTGAGTTATATTATCATCGTTCTTCCATTGTCAATCGGCATGATGCAGTTTCCAAAGATGCACGATTTGAAGGTAAAGTAGAGTTTAAAAATGTAAGTCTCACTTTTGGAAAGACAACTGTCCTGAAAAACTTGAATTTTACTGTTGAGCCGGGAGAAACAGTAGCAATTATGGGAAGCACCGGTTCTGGAAAAACTCTAATGGTCAGCTTAATTCCCAGATTATATGACATAACAGAAGGACAGATACTCGTTGACGATGTGCCGGTCAATCGTTGGGAACTTAAATGTTTGCGAAAAAATATCGGTATTGCAACACAGGATGTTTTTCTGTTTTCTGATACAGTAGATGGAAATATTGCCTACGGCGATTCCTCTCTTTCTGAAGAAGACGTAAAAAAATACGCCAACCTGGCTGCGGCCGATTTTGTATACCGAATGGAGGATGGTTTTGATACGATTGTCGGAGAACGGGGCGTTGGACTCTCCGGTGGGCAAAAACAACGAATTGCACTAGCGCGTGCATTAGCGATTCGGCCGGCAATTCTGATTTTGGATGATACAACATCTGCCGTTGACCTGGAAACTGAAAAGTACATTCAGCATAGTTTAAACAGCTTAGATTATCGGTCTACCAAATTTATTACTGCACAACGAATTTCTACCACCCAGAACGCAGATAAAATTATTATTTTACAGGACGGTAAGATTGTGGAAATGGGTACCCACGATGAACTCCTGCAAAAACAGGGATATTACTATGAGATTTACTGTTTGCAGAACGAAGGCGTAAAAATTACAAGCGTCTGATCCTGTACTTTACTCGTAAGACTTTAATGAAGGAGTGGTATTATGGCAAGAAATAAATTTGATGTTGATGAAACTCTTGAAACCCCCTTTAGCCTTAAACATTTAAAACGGTCCGCAATTTACATAAAGAAGCATAAAAAAACAATGATTCTGGCACTTTGTTTTAGTGCAGCAGCTGTCATTGCCTCTTTGATTGACCCCCTGGTTATGCAGCGTGCGATGGATTACAGCATCCCTCAGGGCAATAAAACAGAGCTTTTGTTGTTGGGTGGCGTGTTGATTTGTACCATCGCATTGAATATCATCCTGACAACGCTTCGTTCACGAATGATGGTACGGGTGAGTCAGTCCATCGTTTATGATATTCGAATGGATCTTTTCAAGCATCTACAAAAACTACCTTTTGAATATTATGATAATCGTCCACACGGAAAAATTCTGGTCCGGGTTGTCCAATATGTAAACAATGTTTCTGATATCCTATCTAACGGCATCATTAACTTTGTTCTGGAAATATTCAATTTGATTTTTATTTTAATATTTATGCTTTGTACCAGCCCCAAGCTAACCTTAGTGGTGCTGGCGGGCCTGCCGATTTTCCTGATAATTCTGTTTATTTTAAAACCCATCCAACGCCGGGCTTGGCAGCAGGTCTCCAACAAAAACTCCAATATGAATGCCTATCTGAATGAAAGTATTGAGGGCGCAAAAATCACCCAGGTATACTGCCGCGAAGATGAAAACATGGGGATTTTTGACCGGCTGAACAGGCATTACCGCAAAGCATGGATGAAAGCCATCTATTCTTCCAACCTTATTCCTATTTCTGTACAAAACATCTCCACATGGGTTTTAGGGGTATTATATATCGTGGGCGTTTTATGGATGGCACCAGATGCTCTTTCTGTTGGTGTTACTGTAGGTACGATTACTGCAATGGGAAGCTATGCAAGCCGGTTCTGGCAGCCTATCCAAAATCTCGCAAACCTTTATAATAACTTTATCAACTCCATTGCTTATCTGGAGCGTATTTTTGAAACAATGGACGAGCCGGTAACAGTAGATGATATACCGGGTGCCTCTACTCTTCCGGAAATCTCCGGGGATGTCTCCTTTAAAGATGTTACGTTTTCTTATGATGGTACTGTAAATATCCTGGAAGGGTTAAACTTTGAAGTAAAAGCCGGAGAAAGCATTGCCCTTGTTGGCCCGACTGGCGCTGGAAAAACGACCATTGTTAATCTTATTTCTCGTTTTTACAACCTTAATGGCGGTCAGGTGTTGATCGACGGCCATGATATTTCTAAAGTAACGCTGCACTCCCTCCGGTCTCAGATGGGAATTATGCTACAGGACAGCTTTATCTTCTCTGGAACAATTGCTGAAAATATCCGTTATGGTAAACTTGATGCTACAGATGAAGAGGTGCTGGCGGCTTGTCAAACAGTTTGTGCAGATCACTTTATTAATACTATGGAACAGGGCTTTGATACCTTAGTCAATGAACGTGGCAGTCGTTTATCCCAAGGGCAAAAACAGTTAATTTCTTTTGCGCGCACGCTCCTATCAGATCCTAAAATTTTGATTTTGGATGAAGCGACCTCGTCCATTGATACAAAGACAGAGCGGGATCTACAGCAAGGTTTGCAAAACTTACTGAAAGGACGCACCTCCTTCATTATTGCCCATCGCCTATCCACAATTAAAAACTGTGACAAAATTATGTACGTTTCTAATAAAGGGATTACTGAATGCGGCACACATGACGAATTAATGGCTAAGCAAGGGGATTATTATAGATTATACACTTCCCAGCTTAGCGTATAACCCAATTGGATCAGAATATCCATCAGTCAGCATGACAGGCAGTTGCTAGAGACTGTCATGCTGACTGATGATCTTTTGTATTTTATCTTTATATGAATCAGTCTATTTCTCAAACAAAAAATATCCAGGCTGCTAAGCAGCCTGGATATTTTTTGTTTTTTCCCTAAAAGCATATTTTCCCTTGTATGGTTTGATGACGGAGGTGCAGAATAACTCTAGTGATTTATATCAGGAGGTTCGCTTGTGATCAAATTTAAAAAAAATCTGTTTTTATTCTGCGCTGGTGGACTGGGCTATAATCTGCTGGAAATTGTATGGCGTGGAAGTAGCCACTGGACTATGTTCCTTGTTGGAGGCAGCTGCTTTCGCGTAATTGGCAGTATACGCCGGCATTTTCCCAAGATGCGGCTTATTCCCCAGTGCGCATTATGCTCAGCCTCTATTACTTTGATTGAATTCTTAAGTGGTTGCCTGATTAATAAAAAACTCGGCTTACAGGTTTGGGATTATAGCCACTTACCCTTAAATATTTTCGGACAGGTCTGTCTTCCTTTTTCTTTGTTATGGGGAGGAGTCAGTATTTTAGCTTTAAAGGCTGATACTCTTTTATGTAGGTTCCTGGATATTCCTCCAATTGAACACCGGCATTCTATATAAATCTTGATATAACAAAGAGACTGGCCCCTCTTCGAGACCAGTCTCTTTACTAGTATCAATGCTCTGTGTCGGCTGTTATCCCTGTTTAATGATATTCAAAATCATCATCAGGTCACGCAGGCTGACAGAAGATACATCCCCATCCAAGCCAGCAGCAGCGATGCCATTCATAAACATCGGTTTTGTATTCTTTTGATACATATTCATAGCCAGCATAATATCCTGCAAATTAATTTTTCCGTCTCCGTTAGAGAACCGCATCACTCGATTTCAGCAGCAGCTCATAGAAGTTTTCTGCGTCTGTATCGTTCATGCCCAGTTCTACTTTTGCATATTCCAGTGCCAGTTCCTTA
>CAJFUK010000040.1 GCA_904420125.1 Candidatus Falkowella caecavicola
AGTTATTTGTCAATACCCTTTTTATGGTTTTTTCTCACTCTTTCCGTGTGCCGCCTCTCGACAGCTTTCTTATCTTACCACTTCTTCCCCACTTTGTCAATCCCTTTTTCCTTATTTCTCTTGTTTTATTTTCATTTTTCTACAGTAAAAAGATTAACTAAACGATGAATTCCTATGTCTGTGTCTGTAAATACGTAAAAACCACCACAAACTTCACCTATACTCTTTTAGCTGTTTCATGTGTAAAGACACGCAAAGACAGACACTTTTATCAGTAACGGCATTATCATTTCTTTTATGATTCACCAAGGCGATGGGCTTTTTCACTTGTAAGTTACACGATATGCTCATCATTTCAAAGGTAAAATGATGAGCGCCGCAGATTGTTTGACCAATAGATTGGTCATATCTATTTTAGAATCAGATGTTTCATCAAAGGCGTTTCCCGATTTATCGATTGCTCTTTCAATACACTGTATACTTCTACCGTCGGCTTTCATTCCCTCTCTTCATTTGTCGCACCAAAGAAGAGAAGGAATGAAAGCCTATTTCCACTTGGCATTGCGTCATTATGTAACCCAAAAGGATTCATGCTGCTGCAAGGATCAGAGCCAATATCATGGGAAGTAACCTTCGCTCCATCGAGTTGCCTCCTGTGATATAAAAATCATACTGGTCACAGAGCGATAGATAGTCTATATCTCATGAAGAGAGGCAGAGGATTATTCCCCCGCCTCTATTTCCAATCAAAGAATATAGTCTGTGATGCAGTCATACCAATGCACATAGGTTTGACCATTAATTGTCAGTTGTTCATTTTCAGGAAGCAGTTCACTCCATTTCTTTTTGTAACGATCACTTGCCCAATCATCACGGTTAAACCTGCGCCAAAGAATGGTCTTACCGTTCTGGTCCAGGAACTGTTCTGATACCACCCCGCAGTTATAGGTTTCAATATCCATCACGCAGACGGTATCATAGCTTTTACCATTGATTGTAACAGTATATCTTCCAACAATATCCAGCAAGAACTCCTTGTTAACACTTGTAACCACTGTACCAGTCCTCTTAATATCTCCCTTCGGGGCCAGATTTGTCTCGTTTCCGCAGTTATCTTCACCGAAACCCCAGTTAGGTAAAAATTCATCACCATCCAGGAACGTGATATAGTTTCGAACATCTCCGTCATTTCGGATCGTTGCCAGGTAACGGCAGTGGGTATCAGTGAGTTGTGCCACAAACGTGCGATGGATCACTTTGTTTTTATCGGAATAAGAAGATTCCCGCGCAGTCACCTCAACGCCTTCAATGCCGTGGACTTTTGCTTTGCCGGTAACTTGCATATCATACACATGGCTGCACTGCCGGGAAGGGATATCATACATCCCCCAAGATATCTTTTCGCCGAGTTTCGGCACAAGGAACCATCCCATAAGTTCTTCCCACTTCACTGCGAACGGAGCTTGATCACTGACCTCAATCTTGTATTCGGGGATCAATTCAGGCAACTTTTTCATGCTGTATTCTCCTTTCGATCTATCGGTGCGATATGGATACTGATTTTTGAAATTTCTCTTTGCCGTATGGAGTCTGCTCTTTACTGTCCCGACAGGGATGTTCAGGCGTCTTGCAATTTCGGACTGCGGTATTTCCCTCCAGAAGTACAGATAAAGAATTTGCTTATCCTTATCACCCAGCAAATGTAAGGTTTCTCTTACGGTATACACCTCACAAACACCATGCCTGCTGTCTGATAGCTCTTTCTCTATCAGTTCATCTATCGGGATCTCAAATTGAGAAGCTTTCTTTCGAAAGTAGTCATTGCATTTATTTCTGGCAATACGGATGATCCAGGCCTTAAAAGAGCCTTTGTTTTTTAACTGAAAGAATTTCTGATAGGCTGTAAGATATACTTCTTGCAGCACATCATCTGCATCCTCCTTGGAATGCAACCGAAATCGTACAAACCGTTCCACAGATACACGTTCTGCATCCAGCAATTTTTCAAATTCGTCCACATCATCACCTTCCCCAGTCTATTTGATGTTTAAAACCGGTTTCATTGATATAGACAAGAAATCATATCAAAAGGTTCATTCTGGCACAACTCTTTTTCGTAGATCTCCTGATGGTTTTCGGGAGATCTTCCACCCGTACGCACAAAGCCTAAAGATCCCCGGAAGGGATTTCCGGTCACTGGATCGCAAGTAAGATACATTGATTGAGCCCCGTCAAGGCCAAATGTTTTTCCTAATAATAAAACCTCTCTTTTCCGTATCCTTTACGGCGATGTTCGTGCAAAACAAAGAACCCCATGATATGAGCCATATCCAACTTTTATAAAGCCTTTATGTTTCGGAGGGCCAATCTTTCCATACAAAAACCCAACCAACGTTTTACCATCATAACAAATCTCTAAATATCGGCCATCAGCACCCTGTACCGGTACCATGCCGTTGATTCATACCGCAATAAACTCAGCGGGAGTATTCCGATCTTGATGTTCATCAAGTTCTTTGGTATATCGCCAGATAAGTTGTTCAAATACAGCACAGGGTCTTTTGTTTCCTGTGTGAAGCTGAACAATGGAAGAGGTCAGTTTGCCCCACTGACCTCTTCCTAAATAAATATAAAAAATCGCTCCTGATAAAATCAGAAGCGGTCATTATACCCATTAAAAGAAGTATGTATCGAATGGACAAAACAGCATTTGATTTGATCAGTCTATGGATTGTCATTTTGTCCATCTTGCGCTTATGCTTTGTTTTCTTGAATATTAAAATACAAGAGAAAAAAAGCCGATAACCATATCTCAAAAACGAGCTGCCATGGAAATCGACCTATTTCAACGTTATTTTGGCTGGGCTGGCGGGATTCGAACCTGCGTCATGACGGAGTCAAAGTCCGTTGCCTTACCGCTTGGCGACAGCCCAATAAGTGGGGTGGGTAGTGAGAGTCGAACTCATGACCTCCAGAGCCACAATCTGGCGCTCTAACCAACTGAGCTATACCCACCATATCAGTTTGTGAGTTTTAAAAACTCAACGTGTTATATTTTATCATAGCCAGGAATCTTTGTCAAGTAATTTTTCATATCTATTCTCATAAAAAGGGAGCAGCTGTTGTCTCAGACACTTCTGCTCCCTTGATTGATTCCAGTTTCTATTCCTGAAAAAGCTCCGTAGACAGGTATCGTTCTCCGGTATCCGGCAAAACAACCACGATTCTTTTTCCAGTATAAGCGGGGTTTTTAGCAATTTCCGAAGCCGCATGCAACGCTGCCCCTCCAGAAATGCCAATTAAAAGCCCCTCATCCCGTGATACAGCACGCGCAGCGCCAAACGCTTCCTCCGCTGTCACAGTCACAACCCTGTCTACCACCGATGCATTATAAACTTTCGGCACAAAGCCCGCTCCTATTCCCTGCAGCTTATGCGGGCCGGCTTTTCCTCCGGAAAGCACAGCCGAATCAGAAGGTTCAACTGCAATAATCTCCAGATTCGGATTTTGTTCTTTTAAATATTTTCCCGCTCCGGAAATGGTGCCACCGGTACCTACTCCCGCAACCAGCACATCAACCATTCCGTCGGTATCCTGCCAAATTTCAGGCCCTGTCGTTTCATAATGTGCCTTGGGGTTGGAAGGATTCTCGAACTGCTGCGGAATGAAGGCGCTTTCAAACTGTTTGGCAAGTTCCTCTGCTTTTCGAATCGCCCCCGACATTCCCAAAGCTCCGTCTGTCAAAACGATCTCCGCCCCCAGCGCCTTGAGCAGGCTGCGCCGTTCTGCACTCATTGTTTCCGGCATTGTCAGGATCAGGCGATAACCGCGGGAAGCCGCCACAAACGCAAGTCCAATTCCTGTGTTGCCGCTGGTTGGCTCAATAATAACGGTGTTTTCATGCAGAATCCCCTGCTGTTCTGCATCTTTGATCATTGCGTAACCCACCCGATCTTTGGCTGAGCCCATGGGATTAAAACTTTCCAGTTTTGCAATAACCGTCCCTTTGAATCCATGTTTTCTGTTATAATTGGTTAATTCGAGTAATGGTGTATGACCAATCAATTCTGTCAATGATTTTTTAATATTTGCCATATATAACAGCTCCTATTCCAATTGAATCTATGATCCGGCTATATGAACCCAGATAATCCGGATAATTTTTATTATTTTATCCCTTTTTTGATAGATCTGTCAAGAAAAATACATTTGTTCATTGTATTTTCTGAATATTTATGGTTAAATAAGAAGCAGAAGAATTTAATGGAAAGGGAATAAGAAAACATATGCTGATCATTCACGCAAAAATTCACACCATGGAGCAAGAGAATTTTTTAGACGGATATATACAGATACAGAACACAAAAATCACCGCCGTGGGGAGTATGGACGCTTTGCAGCCCTCACTTGTGCAAGCAGAAACTACTGTCCTGGACCTGCACGGAATGCATGTCCTGCCCGGCCTGATTGACGCACATACCCATTTAGGCATGTGGGAAGACGGCCTTGGCTTTGAGGGGGACGATGGCAATGAAGAAACCGATCCGGTTACGCCGCACCTGCGGGCACTGGACGCAGTGAATCCGTTGGACCGCTGTTTTTCCGAAGCATTAGACGCAGGGATTACGACAGTCCTGACTGGTCCGGGAAGCGCTAATCCCATTGGCGGCAGCTGGGTGGCCATGAAAACAAAAGGACGCCGGATGGAAGATATGGTACTGTCTTCCGCAATCGGCATGAAATTTGCATTGGGAGAAAACCCCAAAACAGTCTATAACGGAAAAAATCAAACACCGAATACCCGTATGGCTACTGCTGCACTGATCCGTGAAACCCTGGAAAAGGCGCGGCGTTATCAGCAGGATATGGCACGCGCTGCTGCCGATGAAGACTTTGACGCGCCGGAATTCGATGCAAAATCCGAAGCGCTGTTGCCTGTGCTGCAGAGAAAAATGAAAGCTTTTTTCCACGCACACCGCGCTGACGACCTGTTTACCGCAATCCGTATTTCCAAAGAATTTGATTTGGATTATGTGTTGGTACATACGACAGAGGGCTATTGTATTTCCGATGAACTGGTACAGGAAAACGCCGCTGTGATTACCGGCCCCCTGATTTGTGACCGGGCAAAACCAGAACTTCGCGGTCATACGGCTGCCAATCCGGGGATCCTTTCCAAAGCGGGCCTGCACCCGGCGATCTGTACCGATCACCCGGTGGTTCCCATCCAGTATCTTTTATTAAGCGCTGTGATTGCATATGGAGAAGGGCTGCCTTATGAGGAAACACTCCGGTCGATCACCCTCTATCCGGCACAAATCGCTGGAATCAGTCAGCGGGTTGGATCAATTGCTGCCGGAAAGGATGCGGATTTGGTGATATATGCAGAAGATCCGCTTGCAGGATATGTCAAACCGGTTGCTGTCCTGTTAAACGGAGAAATTGTCCGGGGTACACTATAAACGTAAAGAAAGGAGGATGGGTTCTCTTTTACAGAACCCGCCGTTCCATATGATTCGAGAAATATCTGCACAACAGATCACCGCTGCTGTCAAAAGGCTTTGTATTACCGCCAATAAAGAGCTTCCTCCTTGTGTGCAGCAGGCGCTCCGGCAGGCACAAACACAGGAACGCTCCTCATTGGGAAAAAGCGTGCTGTCGGATCTCTGCAAAAATATGGATGCCGCCCGGCAGTTGGACGTGCCGGTATGCCAGGACACGGGCATGGCAGTGGTGTTTCTGGAACTGGGACAGGACCTGCATATTATAGGTGGCGATTTGGAAAGTGCTGTCAACCAGGGCGTTCGAGAAGGATATCTAGAAGGCTATCTGCGTCTTTCCATTGTGCGGGATCCAATCCGCCGCGGGAATACAAATGATAATACGCCCGCGGTGATCCATACCCGTATTGTTCCGGGAGACCGCTTGCGTATCATGGTAGCGCCGAAAGGATTTGGCAGTGAAAATATGAGTTCTATCCGAATGTTCAATCCATCTGTACCAGTGGAAGAAATCCTTGCCTATATTACGGACTGTGTCCGTACAGCTGACAGCAATCCCTGTCCCCCGGTCATTGTCGGCGTAGGTATTGGCGGCGATTTTGAGTTTTGTGCATATCTGGCTAAAAAGGCGCTGTGCCGGGATATTTCCATACGAAATCCGGATCCCTATTACGCTGGTCTGGAAGAAACGTTGCTCAAACAGATCAACGCCCTACAGATCGGACCTCAGGGATTTGGCGGAGATACTACCGCCCTGGCGGTTAATATTGAACAATACCCCACGCATATTGCCGGCCTGCCGGTGGCAGTAAATATGGGATGCCACGTTACACGGCATGCTGAAGAAACCCTGTAGGATAGGAGAAATCCATGAACTCTTTTACTTTTTCATGTCCCTGCCTGTTTGGCCTGGAAAGTGTATTGTCAGGAGAAATCAAACGGCTGGGCGGACAAAATATTATAACAACAGACGGAAAAGTGGTTTTTCAAGGGGACGCAGCCATGTTGGTGCGCGCAAATCTCTGGTTGCGCACAGCAGAACGGGTTCAGATTCTTCTGGGACAGTTTCATGCAGAAAGCTTTGAGGAGCTGTTCCAGGGTGTGCTTTCCCTCCCATTGGAAGACTTTATTGGTCGGACCGATGCGTTCCCTGTCAAAGGCTGGTCTTTAAATTCGAAACTGCACAGCCTCCCGGATTGTCAGGCGATTATTAAAAAAGCGGTTGTCGAACGGCTGCGCAAGCACTATCATGTCAGCTGGTTTGAAGAAACCGGGCCTGTACATCAGATTCAGTTCTCGATCCGCAAGGATGAAGTATCCATTCTTCTGGATACTTCAGGCGCCGGCCTTCATAAACGGGGATATCGTGCCAATTCCAATGCCGCGCCTATTAAAGAAACCCTGGCTGCCGGCATCTGCGATCTAGCACATGTTCGCTCCTTTTCACGGGTGTATGACCCCTTCTGTGGTTCCGGTACGCTGCTGATTGAAGCGGCGCTGAAAGCTTTTCAGATCGCGCCCGGAATCCGCCGCGGGTTTGCCGCGGATAAATGGGGGTTGATTCCGGATAGTCTCTGGGCAGATGAACGGAAAGCAGCCCATGCAGCCATTTTACGGAATGCGGAATTTACAGCATGCGGATATGATATTGATCCAGAAGCCGTTCGTCTTTCCCAGGAAAACATCCGAAAGGCCGGGGTAGGTTCAAAAATCCATGTCAGGCAAGGAGATATCCGAAACTTTTCGATTCCGGAGGAACATGCGATTACGCTTTGCAACCCGCCCTATGGGGAACGCATGTTGGAAATTAAGGATGCGGAGAAACTCTATACGGCGATGGGAAAAGTATTCCCGCAGCAAGAAGGCCGCTGTTATTATATTATTTCTCCGCATGAAAACTTTGAAGATTTTTTTGGAAGGCCTGCGGATAAACGCCGTAAACTATATAACGGAATGATCAAATGCCAGTTGTTTATGTACTTTAAGTAGATGCTTCTTTCCTGTACCGGATCTCCGTGACAGGTAAGAAATACAATCTGGACCGGGAAGCTATTTCAAAAGAATCTCAGAACACTTGGAAGGAATACAAGAAAACCAAAGAAGCTGAATCAGTATTTTTCCAAATATAAAAGCGACAGATTGAAAGAAAAGCTCACAGAAATGAAAAAGAAACCTCACAATCAGCAGTTGACTGATATGATGAATTATGTCAGTGACATGACAGTTATTGCAATGACCTGCATTGTCACGCGTTTTTACCAATCATACAAGCCGAGACCAAAACTTTTAAGGGCATCTCTGAAACAGGGAGATGCCCTTTTGTATATTTGGATGACGTTTTTTAGTCATTTTATGCCCCGATGGCATTCCCGGTATAAAGCTGATAATACCGTCCCTTTTCTGCGATCAGCTGGTCATGGGTCCCGCGCTCAATAATTCGCCCCTGCTCCAATACCATAATACAGTCGGAATTTTTGACCGTAGACAAGCGGTGTGCGATAACAAATGTTGTACGGCCTTTCATCAACCGATCCATGCCTTCCTGTACTAAAGTCTCTGTGCGGGTATCAATAGAGGAAGTTGCCTCATCTAAAATCAGTACAGGCGGATCGGCAACGGCGGCTCTGGCAATGGCAAGCAACTGCCGCTGTCCCTGGCTCAAATTGGCTCCGTCTCCGGTTAACACTGTCTGATACCCTTCCGGAAGCCTGCGGATAAATCCATCTGCGTTGGCCAGCTTTGCCGCAGCAATACATTCTTCATCCGTAGCATCCAAACGGCCATAGCGAATATTATCCATAACTGTTCCGGTAAACAGATGGGTATCCTGTAGTACCATTCCCAAAGAACGCCGAAGATCAGATTTTCTGATTTTATTGATGTTGATTCCGTCATAACGAATTTTTCCATCTGCAATATCATAGAAACGGTTGATCAGGTTCGTGATCGTTGTTTTTCCTGCGCCCGTGCTTCCGACAAAAGCAATTTTCTGTCCTGGTGTTGCATATAATTCAATATTGTGCAAAACAATTTTATTTTCATCATACCCAAAATCCACATCATTGAAGGTAACATCTCCTTGCAGCCTGGTATAGGTAACTGTTCCTTCTGCTTTGTGTGGGTGTTTCCATGCCCATATACCGGTTCTCTCTTCAGTTTCTGTCAAACTTCCATCTGGATTTTCTATGGCATTAACCAGTTCTACATAGCCATTGTCCTCTTCCGGCCGTTCATCCATCAAAGCAAAAATACGCTGTGCGCCTGCCATTGCCATAACGATGCTATTCATCTGCTGACTGATCTGGCTGACTGGCTGGGTAGAATTTTTGTTCAGCGTCAGGAAAGAGACCAGCGTCCCCAAAGTCAGTCCCCAATATCCGTTCAGAGCAAAAACAGCCCCGACCACAGCGCACAGTACATAGCTGATGTTGCCCAGATTTCCGTTGATCGGCATCGTGATATTAGAAAATGTATTCGCTTTGTCCGCGCTCTCGCGCAGTTCCTGATTCAACCGGCGGAATTGCTCCAGACTCTTTTCTTCATGGCAGAAGACTTTGACAACTTTTTGCCCATCCATCATTTCCTCAATATAGCCGTTGACCGCACCTAAATTCTTTTGTTGCCTGGAAAAATATGCAGCAGACTTTTCTGCAATTTTAGAAGTAACAAATATCATAACGCCAATCATAGCCAGCGTAACGATGGTCAACGGAATGTCCAGCACCAACATGCTGATAAAGGAAGTCAAAATCGTTACACTGGAATTGATGACCTGCGGGATGCTTTGACTTATCAGCTGGCGCAGGGTATCCACATCGTTTGTATAGACCGACATAATATCGCCATGGGCGTGGGTATCAAAATATCGGATAGGCAGGGATTCCATGTGCTGGAACAATTCCACGCGCAGGTTACGCATGGTCCCCTGACTGACATTGACCATAATACGGTTATAGCCATAGGCACAGATAATGCCGATTCCATAGGTAACAGCCACAGATACCAGAGCGGCGGCCAACCCGGAAAAATCGGGGACTTGCACCTGTGTAAGCGGAACAATATAATCGTCAATCAGACTTTGCATAAAAAGAGTGCCGCGAAGCGTGGCAAGTGCTGACCCAAAGATACACACGACAACCACGAAAAACGAGAACTTATAGTCCCGCAGCATATAGCCGAGAACTCGTTTCATAGCCGATATTTGCTGCCGCATACTCATCTTGCCTGTTTTTTGTGCTGTCATTACTGAACACCTTCCTTTCCCTCCAGGACAGGCTGGTCAAAGTCGCCGCCGCCCTGTGTCTGTGCGTTATAAATTTCCCGGTAAATATCATTCTCTCTAAGAAGGTTCTCGTGGATGTCAAATCCGCTGATCTCTCCGTTGTCCAGCACCAGGATCCGGTCGGCATCCTGCACGCTGGAAATCCGTTGCGCAACGATAAGCTTGGTCGTACCTGGGATCTTTTTTGTAAAGGCTTCCCGGATTTTCGCGTCGGTAGCAGTATCTACGGCACTGGTAGAATCGTCTAGAATCAGGACCTTCGGTTTTTTCAGTAAAGCCCGTGCAATGCACAGCCTCTGTTTCTGTCCACCCGAAACATTGCTGCCGCCCTGCTCAATCCAAGTGTTATATTTGTCCGGAAACTGCTCGATAAACTCATCCGCGCAGGCCAGGCGGCAGGCTTCAGCGCATTCTTCTACCGTGGCGTCTTCCTTCCCCCAGCGAAGATTATCTAAAATCGTACCGGAAAACAGTACATTTTTCTGCAGAACAACTGCCACCTGATTGCGCAGTTCTTCCAGATCATAGTTGCGGACATCCTTCCCGCCGACACATACGCTGCCTTCGTCCACATCGTACAGACGGCTGATCAGGCTGACCATGCTGGACTTCCCGCAGCCGGTGCCGCCGATAATGCCAATCGTTTCACCGGATCGTATATGTAGTTCAATATCGTGCAGCGTCTTTTCCCCACTGCCATGTTTGTATGAGAAGTCCACATGATTGAAGTCTATGCTGCCGTCCGCAACCTGGCTTTCGGGCGTTTCCGGATCAGCCATATCGGGAACTTCGTTCAGAACTTCTGCAATACGCCTGCCGCTAGCAGCGCTCATAGTGATCATTACAAAGATCATCGAGAGCATCATCAGGGACATCAGGACACTCATCACATAACTGAATAGAGAGGTTAGATTGCCGGTAGTCAGGTCACCCACAACAATGAACTGGGCACCGAACCAGGAGATGGCCAGAATACAGCCATATACCACAAACATCATGACGGGGTTATTCAAGGCCAGATTTCCTTCAGCCTTTACAAAAAGGGAGTAGAGTTTCTCGGCTGCTTTTTGAAATTTGTTGTTTTCATGATCTTCCCTGACAAACGCCTTTACAACACGGATAGCAGATACATTTTCCTGAACACTGGCGTTCAAATCATCATACTTGCGAAAAACCTCGCTGAACACCTTTGTTGTTTTCAGCATGACAAAAATCAAAGCTACAGCCAAAATCAAAATAGCAATTAAGAAAATTACGCTTAACTTTGCACTGATAAAAAAACACATTGCCATACTGCAAATCAACATGAGTGGCGCCCGGACGGCAATCCGCAGGATCATCTGATAGGCGTTCTGCACATTGGTCACATCGGTGGTCATGCGGGTAACCAAACCGGCGGTGCTGTATTTATCAATATTAGAAAAGGAAAAGGTCTGTACCTTTGCATAAAGACTGTCCCGCAGGTTGCATGCAAAGCCGGATGACGCTTTTGCTGCATAACGGCCTGCAAGAATGCCAAATATCAAACTCAAAAATGCCAGGATCAACATCATCCCGCCATACTGATAGACTTGGCTGATATTGCCGGCTTCAATTCCCTTGTCAATGATGGAAGCAGTAACAAAGGGAATCAGTACCTCCGTCACAACTTCCAGGCCAGTAAAAAGGGGTGTAAGTATAGAAGCCCGTTTATACTCCTTGACTTGCGCCAAAAGTGTTTTAATCATATCTTTTCCTCCAATCTCTGTGCTTTCTTCATGGTGCAGAGCATGATATTCAAGTCATTTTCTAGCCGCTCCAAGTCTTGTTGTGGTATCTTCTCACATAAGTATTTTTGCTGTTTTAGCAAACTGCTGGTAATCTTTTTCTCCATCTTGTCGGCCCTGCGCGTTAAGATGATCTGCTTTTTGCGATCATCAGAGGGATTTTCTATCATTCGTAAATATCCTTTTTGCTTTAATGTTTTCAGTGTAACAGAGATAGCAGATTTCGATATTCCCAGCGCCGTGTGCAAATCGCTGGCGTAGATGACCTGTCCTTTTTGAGACAGAAGATAATGGAGCGTAATCCCCTGTGTCAGGGAAAGTCCCATATCTTTCATCTGCTCCCGGCTATACTGCTCTAAAAAGAGATTCAGCTGTTTTAATGTCCATATCAAATTTCTCTGCATTTCTGCGCCTCCTTTCGTACATTTTGGAAGTAAACTGTTTGCATCTTGACAGTCTATCCATTTACTATTATATAGATTTGCTCTTGAAAGTGAATTTAGAATCTGTTACTATTAGTAAGGAAATCTTTCTAATCAAAACAGAGGTGCAGATATGAATATATTTCAACTAACCTGTTTCCTGGCAGTAGCGGAACATCTGAACTTTGCGCGTGCAGCCGAACAACTCCATGTAACGCACCCTGCTGTGAGCCAGCAGATTCAGGCGTTGGAAAAGGAATTGAATGTCAGGCTGTTTAACCGTACCACCCGTACTGTAAAACTGACAGAAGCCGGTCTGGTTTTTTTGAACGACGCAAGACATATGGTCGCTATTTCTGAACGGGCGAAAAAAAGGTTTGAAAATCCCTACGACCGGGAAATTCAAACCCTTTCATTAGGCTGTCACAGTTATGCGCAACTGTTTTTACTTCCATCTGTATTAAAACAGCTTACCAGCAAATATGCCGATTTGCACCCGCGGCTCCAGGTCGTCCCCTTTCCGCACCTGTACCGGCTGTTAGAGGAAAATGAGGTGGATGCTGTGATTGGATTTCGGGAACCGGATTCAAAAAAAATTGCCGCAAATTACAAAGAAATTAAGAAAGTACCGGTATCCTGCATTTGCGCACCGGAAAACCCGTTGGCACGGTATCCAACCGTTACGGTGGATGATCTGAAAAATGAAAAGCTCGTCCTGCTTGACCCTGGAAAGGCACAGTCTGATACCGCCCGTCTTCAGGGAGAATTGATGGGAGGACGCGCAGCTTCTTCGTTCTATTTTTGTGAATCTGCGGAAGCAGTGGTCATTTTAGTACAGGCTGGATTAGGCATTTCTCTTCTTCCCGACCTGTTTATTCCGCCCAATCTTTCCCTTATCCGTATTCCAATTGAAGGGGTTGAACCGGTCTCGTTCGGTATTTATTATAAATCTTTACAAGGCAACGCTCCCTTAAAAGACATGATTCAATGGATGAAGGTATCAGCTGATTCTTTTTAGCGATGGTTATTGAATATGGATCCTTCTCCTGGTGATGCAGCGGATGTATTAACATGAGCCGGCATATTTTCAATCGAATCGTCCTTCAGGAAAATCTTCCCCGCTTTTAACCATTCGGTTACCCTCTCAACGTTTCGCCATCCGTCCCAGCACCAAAAAATACTTTTGTACCTGTCGATTGTCAGCAGACTGATGTAACCGACCGCTTTACTTGTCTTCCGGCTCCATACAATAAAATGGCGCAGGGACACTTTTTATGTGTAGTGTCCCTGCGCCATTTTATTGTATGAATAAGATAGGGCTTATTTCCCTGCAACCGCAATTCCTTCCGCCAGCACCGATGGAGAGCCGTAAACGGTATATCCGGACGGAATATCAAAGACGAGGTCATTTCCAACCGCTGCGATCTGCTTTAAAAGAGTAAAGAAATTGCCCGCAATCGTAAAGGACCGCACTGGCCGGCCACGTTTTCCTTCTTCGATTAAAAATCCGCTGCTCTCCAGGGAAAAATCGCCGGTGACAGGATTGGCGCCGGCATGCGTGCCCTTAATCTCAGTAATATAAATTCCCTCTCCAGCCTGCGCAAACAGTTCTTCCAGTGACTGGCCGCCCGGCGCAAAATAAAAACTGTACGGACTGACCGAAATATTCGAAGCATAACTGTATTTAGAAGCATTGCCGGTTGTCTGTATATTGGCTTTATGCGCTGTTTTCAGATTGTGCAGCAAAGTTCGGAGCACCCCCTGCTCAATCACGTTTTTCCGTCTGGTCGCAGCTCCTTCTGCATCAAACGGCGTCTGTACCGGGCTGCCCGGATAGAAAGGATCGTCAACCAATGTGACACAATCGGCCGCAATCGTCTCCCCTTCTTTTCCATCCAGCAGAGAAAGTCCCTTCTGGGTATTTTCAGCAGAAAAAACCGGAGCAAAAGCAGACAGCAAAGTATACATCTGCTCCCCGGAAAATACCACCGTATAAGTCCCGCTCTCCGCTGTGTCCGCTCCAATAGAGGACACAGCCTTTTGGACAGCCTCCTCTGCAAGTTCCTGTAAAATATCGTCCTGCAGCGCGCCTACCCGGAAACTCCATCCGCTGTATTTCTCATTTGCTTCCTCGACCACCGATTCGATATAAGCTGCAGAAAAGGCCGATGTGTTTTCGAGATCCAGCCCTTTGGAATTATAGATCCGCACCGTGGAAGCCGTCGCAATCGCCGTACTGGATGTGCCATCCGCCACACGGGGATCTACCCCGTACGCTGCTTTCTGGCACCGCAGAGCAAAGTCCACCAGCGCATCGGAACCGGGAACAGAAACACTGCCGGTTTCCTTCTTCCCATATTCGGTCCCTCCTGCATAGATACATGTCTGATCATCATTTTCGATTAAGTCGGCATTTGCCGCCGCCCGCCGTACAATCTCCCCGGCCTGTTCTTCCGTCAGCAGTTCCGTCGCCGCATAGCCCATTCTTCCATTCCGGATACAGCGAAAACAGACTCCGCCGGAAACTGTGCTGGAAAAGCTGTCGATCTCCTGCCGGTACGTCGAGACCTGGCTCTGGTTATCCTCTACAGAATAGAGTTCATATTCTTCGATCCCTGCCTGCTTGGCAGCCGCGATCACTGCTTCTTTAAAAGCCTCAAACAGCATATCTTTTCTCCCCTTTCTATCTGCCGCCTACGGTAATGGAAGAAACCCGCAGCAGGGGCTGACCCACATTTACCGGAATACTGCCACTGACAGAACCACACATTCCCTGTCCATAATCCAGGTTTTTTCCGACCATATCAATATCCATCAGGATATCGGAGCCCCGTCCGATCAGGCTGGCGCCCCGAACGGCTTCCTGAATCTCTCCGTTGCGTATCATATAGCCCTCGGTAACGGAAAAATTGAATTCACCGGTGACAGGATTGACCGAACCTCCCCCCATCTGCTTGGCGTATAAACCGTGATGGATGGACCGGATAATCTCTTCGTTCTGGTCAGGGCCGTCCGCAATATAGGTGTTGGTCATACGGGATGTCGGCTCATACAGATAGTTCTGCCGTCTGCCGCTGCCGGTGGGTGCCATCCCCATCCTGCGGGCATTGAGCCCGTCAATCATATAGGATTTCAAAATTCCGTTTTCAATCAGAATGTTCTTCTGAGAGGGCATGCCTTCGTCATCAATATTGACAGAACCCCATGCGCCGGGAATCGTGCCGTCGTCCACAGCTGTTACTTTAATATTCGCGATCTGCTCTCCGAGTCTGCCGGTAAACTGTGAACGTCCTTTTGCCACACTGGTCGCTTCCAGAGAATGCCCGCAGGCCTCATGGAAGATAATCCCGCCGAATCCGTTTTCGATTGCTACCGGCATCCGTCCCGCAGGACAGTAACCAGCCGACAGCATCGTGATGGCTTGCCGAGCCGCCTCTGTTCCAACCTGCCTGGGATCAATCCGATCAAACATTTCCAATCCCATCTGCCGTCCGGGTCCGGCGGAACCAGACTGATTTTCTCCGTCCCGGCTGGCAACTGCTGACACAAACAGCCGGGTGCGGATCTGACGGTCTCCGGTCAGAAGCCCGTCACTGTTGGCAATCAAAATATTCCTGTCTGTATCCATCAACCGAGCGGATACCTGAGAAATTGCCGGATGATACTCTTTGGCGCCGAAATAAGCCTGGCGGATAATTTCCGCCTTCACCCGCCCCGGCACACCGGATGGGACCCGCTCTATCCGGTGAATATTGGCAGGAATGGTCTCTGCCAGACGGATCGTAACCTCTGCCGTTCCGCTTGCCAGCGCTCCAGCCGCCTGTGCCGCACAGGCCAGAAGTCCTTTTTCAGACAGATCGGTGGTAGAAGCAAAAATACTCCGCAATCCTTTAAAAATCCGCAATCCGGCCCCAGCAATCAGATTGTCGGTAATGCCGTCAATTTTACCGTCGATCATTTCTATGGTATTTCCTTTTGTTCGCTCTACAAAAATTTCTGCAAAATCTGCGCCGCTGGACATCGCCTTCTGCAACACTTTATCCAGGAGATCTTTTGCAATCATACGGACGCCGCCTTTCCTCTCATCAAATTATATGTTCACCATAACATACCTGCATCTAAATGTCAACCGGGAGAAGGAATAGAACAAACGCCCTCTCCCGGCCGACTGGACGGGACAGAGCGTTTGTGACCTGACAGATTTGATCCGGACCAAACGGCTACTCCAGCTGTTCCCGCAGGATTTTCAGGATCTTTTTTTCCCGCCTCGATACCTGTACCTGTGTCATAGACAGTTCTTTTGCCGTTTCTGTCTGGGTGCGATGCTTAAAATACCGCAGTATAATCAATCGCTGGTCTTTTTCCTCCAATCTGCGGATCACTTCCTGCAGGGAGAGCATATCTCCAATTTCCCCCTCTGGGGATTCTACGGGAATATCAATCTGGCTGCCGCCTTCTTCCGGATCTCCGGTCAGGGAAACCGTGGGCATGCCTGCCCCCAAAGCTTCTGCTACGGATTCCGCCGGTAAATTCATCTGTGCTGCCAGTTCCGATACAGAAGGTTCCCGAAAATGTTCTTTCATAAATTTTTCCCGTTCTCTGGCTGTTCGAACGGCCAGTTCCTTCAGGCTCCGGCTCACTTTCACAGCGCCCCCGTCCCGGAAAAGACGGCGGATTTCTCCCAGAATCACCGGAACTGCATACGTGGAAAACTGAACGCCCCGGGTTTCATCGAATGCGTCAGCAGCTTTGACCAGGCCCATGCAGCCGGAAGAAAACAGATCGTCATATTCGATCCCGCGTCCGCGGAACCTTCCGGCGCAGGCGTGAACCAGTCCCATATTTTTCTGAATAAACTCTTCCCTGGTTAATCCAGCATACCGCGATTCTGTTTTAACCATTTTCTGCGCGGGATAATATTCTCTTGGTCAACACGACCGTTGTGCCCCTGCCTACGGCAGAATATACCCGGACTTTATCCATAAAGCTCTCCATGACTGCAAACCCCAGTCCTGCTCGTTCGCCGGTCTGACAGGTTGTGTACATTGGCTCCATGGCCAGTTTAATGTCCGGAATCCCGCATCCTTTATCTTTAATTTTAATTTTGATCAAACCGCCTTCAAACATCTGGGCATGTATATGTATCATACCAATCCGATCCTGGTATCCATGTACAATGCAGTTTGTCACTGCTTCTGAAACCGCTGTTTTAATATCAGCGATCTCCTCAACTGTGGGATCCATCTGGGCAAAAAATCCTGCCGCAGCCACACGTGCGAACCCTTCGTTCGCCGAATAGCTCGGCAGGGTGATTTTGACCTCATTGATCGCTTTCATTGTCTTCCCTGCCTTTCTATTGTTCAATGACTGCCAGCTGGTCAAGTTTTGCCAGCTTCATGACTTTATAGATATGGGCAGAAGGATGTGCCACCCGCACTTCTCCGCCCAATTCCTGCATCAGCTTATACCGTCCGATGACCAGTCCAATCCCGCTGGAATCCATAAAAGAAACGTCTCTGAAATCCAGAACCAGAATTCCCGGCTGCATCCGTTCCAGACAGTTATCAATCTCTTCCCGCATTCCTTTGGCAGTATGATGGTCGATTTCACCGCTGATATATGCAGTGACTGCTTCTTCTGAAGCCTGTATATTGACAGACATATTTTCACCTCCCGGCATCTCGCAGAGCCTGTCCGGCTCCAAAATCAAAAAACCATTATGATGCCTGTATTTACATCATAATGGTTTTTTTGTAAAAAATATGTCACAACCGGTTGGCCAGGATATTTTTTCCTGATGAGAACGCAAGAAAAATCTGGTGTAATTTTATCTTCCAAAAAATGCAGCTGTTTTTATGAAATATGTAATTGTGTACCGATACTGAAAAATCCGTCCAGCCTGTTATACCGGCTTGTCAGAACCTTTCTCTGTGAACAGGGGCCGGATTTCCTCGGCCAGATAAAGGGAACCGCAGATTAAGACCAGTCCGTCCTCTCCAGCCAGGGCCCTTGCCTGCGCCAGCGCGGCCGTATGATCCGGTTCTGCATACGCGTTGGAAATATAGTCACGCGCCGCTTCGCACAAATCTTCCGGCGGCAATACCCGCGGATTCTGGACAGAAGTTGTCACCACCGCGTCCAGTGAACCGGCCAGAATCTCCAGCACCTGACGGTAATCCTTATCTGCCATCATCCCCATGACCGCTACTTTCCGGATGCCGGGCAACATGGAAAGCGCCTGCCGGACCGTTTGTGCGCAGTCCGGATTATGTCCGCCGTCTAAAATCACCAGCGGCTTTTCAGAAAGGACTTCAAACCGTGCAGGAAAACGGGTCTGTGCAAGCCCTTTTCGAATTGCTTCTTCGGGTACTGGAAAATGCGGCAGGTTTCGAACTGTTTCAATGGCAGTCACCGCGTTGTATACCTGATGCTCCCCGGCAAGGGGGGTAAAAAACGATTCGCCTCCATAGGTAAAAGAACTGCCCCGTATATTGAGTTCCCGGATCCGCACGCTTCCCGTGTTCGGCAGGATCAGCCGCGCCTGCAGTTCTGCCGTCCTGCGGAGGAGCAACGTCAGTACTTCCTCTTTCTGCAGTGGATAACTGATCACCTGACAGCCTTTTTTGATGATCCCCGCCTTCTGCAGGGTAATCTCTTCCAACGTCCTGCCCAGAACCTTCATATGATCATATCCGATAGACATAATCACCGCAGCTTCCGGCATGGGAATCACGTTGGTTGAATCATACGTGCCACCCAGCCCCACCTCCAGACAGACAATATCGCAGTGGTTGTGCAGGAAATAGACAAATGCCAGCGCCGTAATCGCCTCGAACTCAGTAATGATGGTTCCCTCCTGCCGCAGGGCTTCTATATGAGGAACCAGCATAGACAGAATTTCGGCGAATTCTTCTTCTGAAATAAACTGTCCGTCAATCTGAAACCGTTCCCGAAAGTCAACGACATATGGGGAGATAAACATCCCTGTCTTATATCCGGCCTCCCGAAGAATGCTGGCACAGTATGCGGTCACAGAACCCTTTCCGTTGGTGCCGGCGATATGGATAAAACGCAGCCTGTTCTGCGGATTTCCGATTCGGTCCAAAAGCAGAGAAATCCGGTCAAGTCCTGGTCGGGACCCAAATTCCTGTAAAGAGTGGGTATAGGAAACCGCTTCCGTATAGATCATAAACATTCCTCCTCAAATACATAGGTAGTGTCAAAACTACCTTCCTTTTTTATTGTAAAAGTTACGTTTTACCTTGATTTTTCGGAGGTTTGCAAATAAAAAGAGCA
>CAJFUK010000041.1 GCA_904420125.1 Candidatus Falkowella caecavicola
AGTCTTACGCAAAAGCCAGATCGTACCAACGTGACGTGACACGTGGCTAGTAATAGAGGGTTTTACCCGTCTATGAAAAACCCCCGGCTTTGCCGGGGGTTCATTATTTAGTGAATATGGCTGAGTGTGTAGGCAGCTATGAAAAAGTGTTTTGTGAAGAGCATATTTGGATACAGTTGCAACTATTCAGCTGTTTGGCTATTCGGATGTGACCGAAAACGGGCTTAGAAACAAAAGGAATCTCGACGGAAGAGCCGGGATTCCTTTTGTTTTATTTTGTGCTTGTTTGTCGGGGACGTTGCAGGGAGGGAAAAGATAGGAATATAATGGTGATATACGAATCCGCCCTTTGGACAAAGGAGGGAGCTTGAAAACAAAGAACCTTCTTTTCCTGCCTGCCGGCCGATTTATATTCTATAGGTAGTGACGATACGTAAAGGGTTATGTTGAATGGGCTACCAGGATGGCACATATGGTTTAAGCCTCTAAAGACTTTGGGTATTGCACACCTGACGACATGTGTTATCCAATAGAAAATTTTTCCGATTTCAAGAAATAGAAGACAACTGTTCCTATGTAATAAGAAGAACATGCCGGCTTATTACACACGTTCCTTTTCCATAATTTTTTTAAGATATGGAATACAACCGATGATGCAGGCGCCAACCGCCGTTATTACCATTTCCGGTCCAAGTGTGAGCAGATTTGCTCCAGCAGAACCGATCAGCATCCCAATACCCGGCGCCCATTCTGGATAATAAACACTCCAAATCAGAATACCGGACAAAGTACTGCAGATAAAACGCCCGAATACACCGACTATGCCGCCGACACCTAAACATACAGCGGGATTTTTAGAAATTTTCCGAAACAGGCCAGCCAGACCAACAAGCGCCCAAGCCAGCAGATAATCCAGCATGAATACTAAAAAATAATTGAAAGCAGACGGAACAGGAGGAGCATCTAGACCGCCTTCAATAATCTGTAGAAGGCCATGTATTCCACCGCAGAGAAGTCCCCATGGAGTACCGTACATATAAGCCAGTAATACGATGGGCACCATGCTGAAAAAAGTAATGGATCCGCCTGTGAACATGGGGATTTTAATAAAGGAAAGCACAAATCCCAAAGCCAGCAGTACAGCGCTGATAGAAATTTTACGGATGTTTTTGTTCTGCATTATTTTCCCTCCAAGAATTGCAATCATTCTGAGAAGGTAAACACGTCGCAGCAATACGCACATACTGCATACTGTATGCTGTAAAATAAAAACTCCCGCCAAGACACTGTCCTGCGGGAGCATGAGAAAGCAATACGATGTTTCTGCGTCACTGCATCTCCCTACGCTGGCATTATCCATCTCAGGTTATAAGGGTTTGAACGATCATCGGCGTTCCTCTCAGCTAAGGTCGCTTAGCACCCCTGATTGCATATCATAATAATATAGTTTTTTAAACCATCCTTATTGTAGCAGGGCAGCAGCAGATTGTCAATGAAAAATTAATTTTTTGTCGAACAAGTCAAAATTTTCGGCAGCCAATGGATCAGACAAAGACAGAATCACCATTTCGTCAACGGGCGGTTGAATGGATGCAGCGATTATACAGCGCCGTTTGTTTTGAGAGTCAGGCATAGTTTGTCCGCAATCATCGCAATAAATTCGCTGTTTGTCGGCTTTCCTCTACCATTGTGTACGGTATATCCGAAATAGGAATTCAAAGTATCCACATCGCCGCGATCCCATGCAACCTCAATTGCATGCCGGATAGCACGTTCTACTCTGGAGGAAGTGGTATTAAAATTTTTTGCGACTGTTGGATAAAGCAATTTGGTGACGGAATTTAACATATCACTATTGCCGATACAAAGAATAATCGCATCCCGTAAATAATAGTATCCCTTAATATGTGCAGGCACTCCGATTTGATGAATAATCTGTGTCACAAGGACTTCCAGATTTGATGCATTGATGACTGCTGCAAAATTTTTATCAGCAGGTGCAGAGACGCTTCCATCAGCCAAAGCGGCCATTGTATCCGCTAAAGCCTCCATGTCAAACGGCTTGAGCGCAAAGTACGATGCACCGTTTTTCAGGATTTCCTTTTGAATAGCCGGATTATCATGCGCAGAAACAACAATAAAAATCGGCAGTTTTGTTTCTTTTCCAGATACGCTCTTCATTACGCTGATCGCATCATGGTTCGGCATGAAAGCCTCCATAACAACAATTTGTGGTTTTTCTCGTTCGATGGCAGTTAAAACACCGTCTCCGTTTTTTGCAACTGTTATTACATGGAACCCTTTTTCTACCAAAATTTCCTGAAAAGCCTTTCCAAATTCAAGAGAATTGTCTCCTATGAGCACTTTATAGCTGTGATTCATTGTCGATACCTCCATACATCTGTTAGAACTGTTCTTATGTTACCACAAAATGGAAATTTTTGCAAGGGGTTTACAGTAAATATTAAGAATTTTTTTAAAAACAGTATAATTTGTCATAATCAAGATATAAAATCCAAAAAACTTTGAGACTTATTTTTTTACCATAAACTATATTAATTATACAGAATTTTTTATTCTCTTTCAAGAGATTTAGAAAATTTATACATATTTTCAATGAAAATTCCATATCCCTTTTCAGGCTCATTGACAAAAACATGTGTAACCGCGCCTACAATTTTTCCATCTTGTAAAATAGGACTTCCGCTCATCCCCTGGACAATTCCGCCCGTGGCCGCTAAAAGTTCTTCATCCGTTACAGAAATGATCATATTTTGCGTCAAATGGTCTTCAGAATAATCGATTTTATCAATATTGACTGCATATTCTTTGGGCTGTCTGCCGTCAATTGTCGTATAAATGGTTGCAGGACCGGTGTGAATTTGTTGTTTTAACGCAATTGGCACAGGAGAGTGCCCGCTGTCCAAACCAGAATAGAGGGTGCCGAAGATGCCGGTTTGGGCATTCAGCTGGACATCACCGATACTTCTGCCACCGATAAAACTTCCCCGCAGTTCACCAGGAGTACCACTGATCCCTTTTGATACGCCGTTGATATTGACATTTACAATCTCTCCAGAACGCACGGGCAGAATTTGTTTCGTATCTACGTCACAAATAGGGTGTCCCAGTCCACCGTATAAATGGGACTGCGGATCATAAAATGTCATTGTACCGATGCCGGCAGAACTGTCTCGTACCCAAACGCCAATTTTATGATGTCCGTCAATTTTGGACTGTGCCGGATGGATGGTCAATTCTAGCTGCTCATCTCCGCGTTTTACAGCGACTTTTAACGGTCCACCCTGCCTGACCGCTGCAGCAACCGTATCATTAGAACGCATTTTTTCTCCGTTAATCGAAAGGATAATATCGCCGATCCGTAATCCAGCATCCCGTGCGGGATTGACCAGTCCAGTAGCTGTATCAATATTGTCAATGGCAACCACCATGACCCCATCTGTAAACAGTTTAACGCCGAACGGAGTACCGCAGGGTACTAAAACAGCTTCTTCTACCTGTTCTACCCGGACATCCTTGATCGGGATTAAGCCGAAGAGCTTTAAGCAAACGCTTTGATTGGGGATGGACAGGCTGGCTGCTTCCCGAACCGTTTGTCCGCTGTTTTGTTCAACAGAAACTGAAAATTTTGTGTTGATATATAACTGTTCTCCAACGACTGTATAATAATGATCCGGAAGCACAGCTTGATAGTGGGCTGTCAGCCCAAGCAGGGAGAGTGTCCCTGCACTTAAAATTCCTGCACAGAACCTGAAAAATCGTCTCATGATTATTCTCCTATCTATTTAAAAATAGCAAGCAGCGATTCAAAGCAATACCTGCAAAATAAAAAAGCCTATTACTTAATATCTCATAATTACAGGCCTTTATCATAGGAAAATAAACGGCTTAAAAACAGGAATCCTCGAAAAAGGCAGATCCTTTGGGACAGAAAGAAAAAAATACAAAAAAAGGTATCATTAAGTCGACAATATACATACCTCACTGTCTATAAAGAATCCACGAATTTTTAATGATGATAAATAGTGTTTATCAAACTTATTTTTATTATAAATTAAAATAAAACAATAGTAAATACTATTTATCAAAAATCAGGAGCGTTTTATGTATAAACTAAAAGCAGAAGACGGGACAAACAATTGTTGCGGCAAAAATCTAAGACGAATCAGAAAAAGTCAGAAGCCGCCCCTGTCACAGAGAAAACTGGCACAGAAATTACAGTTGATGGGATATGATTTAGATAACCATTTTATACGGAGAATCGAAAACGGCCAACGTTTTGTGACGGATATTGAAATTCGGATCCTGGCTGAATTTTTTCATGTCTCTTATGAGGAATTGCTGGATGGGACCAGCGAAAAATCCGAGGAACAGGAATGACCCTTTTCAGACATCCTCTGTCAAAAATTTTGATCCGTATTTATTATTTGTGTCAGGGCCTGTTTTTATGAAAACGGGTCCTATCCATATATGGTCAGAAAGGATTTCTCTATAAAAAACACCGTCTATTGTAAGGTATCATCAAGAAGGCGTTTTAGATGTGATTGATGTTCTGGAAATGATAGGGAGTGTGTTCAAGCAGACGGAATCAAATACTATTTTTTATTGACTGCATGAATGAAATCATTGGACATATTCTGCCATGATTCATGAAATATCTGAAAACGGCTTGATAACAGAACCGGTCCTTCTTGTCGATCATAAATGATTACCAACAAGAAGGACCGGTTTTTTATATTTTGTGTATATTTATTCAGCTTTATACTAAAAGTATAAAATTATTTCCGTTTCATGCTCATTTTACGGAACTTTTGGCGTGTTTCTCTGGTCTGCGTCAAACCGCTGGAAAAGACCTCTTCGGTATGCTTAAGCATATCATCGACAAACTCGCTGGCCGAATTCCGAATTTCTCTGGATTGGGAATGGGCATCTGTCAGAATTTCATTTGCTTTTTCCTGTGCCGCTTTGACAATATCCTGTTCATTCAGGATTTTTTTTGCACGCAATTCTGCATTAGCAATAATCGTTTCCGCCTCTTTTCGAGCTTCCTCAATAATTTGTGTGCGGTCATTAACAATCATTTTTGCGTGTTTAATCTCAGAAGGCATATTCAGACGGATTTCATTGATCAGGTCGCTGATCTTATTGGTATCTACCACTGACTTCCCGCCTGAAATCGGCAGCCCCCAGGATTTTTCCAGCATATCTTCGATGGCGTCCAGAATTTCATTGATCGTCATTGTACAACACTCCTTTTTAAACGTTGACTGATTTTTTCAGCTACAGATTCCGGCACGAAATCCGCGATATTTCCGCCATATCCGGCAATTTGTTTGACTAAACTGGAACTGAGATACATATGCTCCGAACTCGCAGTCAAAAAAATCGTTTCCGCGTTCGGATAAAGGCGCTTATTGGCAAGGGCCATCTGAAACTCGTATTCAAAGTCGGAAACAGCCCGCAATCCTTTGACAATGGCGCAGGCGCCGACTTGACGGACATAGTCAGCCAGCAGGCCGTCGCGCAGGATATCCACATGCACGTTCTGCATATGAGCAACCGCTGTGTTGATCAGGTCCAGCCGTTCCTCTAACGAAAAAATCGGATGCTTCTCCTGATTGACGGAAACCAGAATAATCAGCTGATCAAATAGTTTGCCAGCACGTGTAATAATATCCAGATGCCCTTTTGTAATCGGGTCAAAACTGCCGGGACAAACAGCGATTTTCATGATCTACAACGCCTCCTCCATATCATTTTTTTGCTGCCGGTAGACCGTGATCATGATTTTTCCATAACGATAGGTCCGATAAACCGCATATTCCCCGACGGATGCGGGCAATTCTTCATTCCGTTCATGCTCACAGATGATGATGCCAGAAGCCGACATCTTAGGAACCACCAAATCCAGCGCACGCGGCAATAAATCCTGGTGATAGGGAGGATCCAGAAAAGCAATATCAAAGGTGTCTTTTGTATTGGCCAGGAACAGGTCGTATTCCATAGCAGCAACACGGGAATTCTTTGTCAACCCCGTTGTGCGCAAATTTTCACGGATCACTTCCTGCGCCTCGCGCCGGTGATCAATAAAAACAGCCAGCCGTGCACCTCGGCTTAAAGCTTCAATCCCCATCTGTCCTGATCCCGCAAAAAGATCCAGAAACGCCGCGTTTTCTATTTCGAACTGGATCATACTGAAAACGCCTTCTTTAACCCGGTCCGCCGTAGGGCGCACCTCCAGGCCTTCTAATGTTTTCAGCCGGCGGCCTCTGGCCGTTCCGGTAATGACTCGCATACGCATACCTCTTTCTCAAAGCGTCATCCAAAACGGACCGCTTGGCTTTTCTTAATCTTCAAAAAATTTTTTCTTGCGTTTACTATACGCATGAACACTCATCACTAAACCCATGGCCAGATACATGGTAACCACAGATGTTCCGCCGCAACTGATAAAAGGGAGAGTGACACCGATAACCGGCATCACACAGAGCACCATGCCGATGTTGACTACAGATTGAAATATCATAATAGCAAAAACACCTGTACAGATATAACATCCCAATGCATCCTTCGCCCGCATACTGTTAACCAGAATCCGGATACAGATACAAAGCAGCAGGGCTGCGGTTGCAACGCAGCCGACAAATCCAAGCACCTGTCCGATATAAGCAAAAATAAAATCATTATGGACGACCGGCACAAAAGAAGAACTTCCGGTAAATAATCCCCGTCCAAATAATTGACCGGATCCCAGGCTGATTCGCCCCCGCCACTGCTGATAACCATAATTTAACAGATCAAGTTCCGGATTAAAAATCACTAAAATTCGCTGTTTTTGAAACTCATTTAAAAGATCGGATTGCCATACAATCGGCGCAGCGACAATGACAGCACCCAACGAGGCAATCACAATTTTCCAGGAAAGGCCTGCGACAAAAAGCATCATCACAAAAATTGCCCCAAATACCAGTGCAGAACCGACATCCCGTTGCAGCAAAATCATACCAATCGGAATCATTCCATGCAAAATCAAGGGGAAAAGATTCCGTGGAGAATTAATCTTTCCTTTAATTTTAGACAGGTGGAGGGCAAATGTCAAAATAAAACTGATTTTTAACAGCTCAGACGGCTGAAATGTTGTGATGCCAAACAGGGAAAGCCAAGCCTTGTTTTTGGTACCCGATGGGGTGATGCCCAGCGGCGTATAGGTCAAAAGAACCAGAAAAACGGTTAGGGGGACATGAAGCTTCCATAGTTTTGCCAGCAGGTGGTAATCAAATGCAGAAACCACAAGCGCCGAAATAATCCCCAATAAAACAGCAATGGTCTGAATCGGCATGGAAATATCGCCGGGCTCGACGGCATGGTTATACTGCATGGAAGACAGGAGCACCAAACTGAACGCCGAAGCGCTCAGGCAGAAAAGCCAGAGCAGTTTATCCGTTGCTTTACAGTATTCCCAGATAGCAGATGCAATTTTTTTCATGGAGCAATATCCTCTGCAGGTTGTAAATTCATTTGAAAAAGCATGTTTTTCTTATTATATAATTTTCTGCAAATTTTTTCAACCTTTCCAGTAGAACATTTCAGAATTCTATGGTATAATAATCCTATCTGAAATTTTTGTTTGAAATTCACGGCGGAACAGGGTTTCCTGCAGTGATCCTGACGGCGGAAAAGCGACCGGCTTCCGCGATTCCGAGCAAACGTCGACAAACTGCTCCGTATATTTTTATGCCGGCACGGCAGACCCGGGTGCGGGTCCCGGCATGAGGGGCCATTTTAATTTTATTGGGGGAACAAATATGCGCACAGACATCGAAATCGCACAGCAGGCAAACATGCAGCCGATTGTGGAAATTGCTGCCAAGGCAGGAATTGCGGAAGATTATCTGGAACTTTACGGCAGATATAAAGCCAAATTGAGCGACGAACTCTATGACAAACTGAAAGATAGTCCCGACGGGAAGCTGATTCTGGTAACGGCCATCAATCCGACCCCGGCCGGTGAAGGGAAAACGACGACGAGCGTCGGCTTGGGACAGGCAATGAGCCGCCTAGGCAAAAAGACCATGATCGCCTTGCGTGAACCTTCTTTGGGGCCGGTTTTTGGGATCAAAGGAGGCGCCGCGGGCGGCGGTTATGCCCAGGTGGTTCCGATGGAAGACATTAACCTGCATTTTACCGGAGATATGCATGCGATCACTGCAGCGAACAATCTGCTCTGCGCACTGATTGACAACCATATCCAGCAGGGAAACGAGTTGAGGATTGATGTGCGCCGGATCCTGTTTAAACGCTGTATGGATATGAACGATCGGGCGCTGCGTTTTGTCAACGTAGGCCTGGGCGGAGCGGTGAATGGAGTGCCGCGCGAGGACGGTTTTATTATTACCGTGGCCAGCGAAATTATGGCCATCCTTTGCCTTTCCTCTGATCTGGAGGATTTGAAAAAACGTGTGGGCAATATTTTAGTCGCGTATAATTACGACAAAATGCCGGTTTATGCAAGAGATCTGCATGCCGAAGGTGCGATGACCGCTTTATTAAAAGATGCGCTCAAGCCGAATCTGGTCCAGACGTTGGAGAATACACCAGTGATTATTCACGGCGGTCCGTTTGCCAATATTGCGCATGGGTGTAACTCCCTGCGGGCCACCCGCATCGCGCTGAAACTGGGTGATTATGTGGTTACCGAAGCAGGGTTTGGCTCAGATCTGGGTGCAGAAAAGTTTTTGGATATTAAATGCCGGTATGGCGGATTTTCCCCTGCCTGTATTGTATTAGTTGCTACGGTGCGGGCTTTAAAATATAACGGCGGAGTCAAAAAAGAAGAACTGAAGACGGAAAATCTTGAAGCGCTCCGTAAAGGCCTGGTCAATCTGGATGCTCATGTGGAAAATATGAAGCAGTATGGCGTTCCCGTTGTGGTTGCCATCAATCGGTTTGGTACGGATACGGACGCAGAACTGCAAATGATTGAAAACCGCTGTGCAGAACTTGGCTGCGATTTTTCTCTTTCCGAGGTCTTTGAAAAGGGCGGAGAAGGAGGTTTGCAGCTGGCTGAAAAAGTGATTGCCGCTTGTGAACAGCCGGCGGATTTCCACCTGCTGTATACAGATGCGCAAGATCTGAAAAGCAAAATCAAAACGATTGCTAAAAAAATTTATGGTGCAGACGGGGTGCTGTATACCAAGGGAGCGGAAAAATCGCTGGAGGAGATTCAGCAACTGGGATATGGCCAGCTGCCGGTCTGTATTGCGAAAACGCAATACTCTCTGTCTGACGATCCCACCTTATTGGGCAGACCGTCTGGATTTGATATCACCGTGCGGGAAGTCCGTCTAGCGGCCGGCGCGGGGTTTGTTATTGTATTGACCGGAGAAGTGATGACTATGCCAGGGCTTCCGAAGAAACCGGCGGCTGAGTCCATTGATGTTGTGGACGGCAAGATTGTAGGGCTGTTTTAATGGCAGTTGTATATAAAACCCAGAGCGTTGAAGAGACCGAAGCGCTGGCTGAACGCCTGGCCTCGCTGTTTCGAAAAGGGGATGTCCTGGCCTTCCGGGGCGGAATGGGCGTAGGAAAAACCGCGTTTGTCCGCGGTCTGGCCCGTGGTTTGGATCTGGTGGGAGAAGTCGCCAGCCCTACCTTTTCTCTGGTTAATGAATATCATGGCGTCAATTTTGTACTCTATCATTTTGATATGTACCGGATTACCGGGATGGAAGATTTATATTCTACCGGCTTTTTTGATTATCTGGATACGCTCCCTGAAACCGGTATGCTCGCGATTGAATGGAGCGAGGAAATAGACGGATGTCTTCCGGACAACACCACATATATTTCGATTGTAGCGACGGGAGAAGAATGCCGGCAAATACAGATAGACGGAGATGAACGATTTGATCATACTGGCGATTGACAGTTCTGCAAAAACCGCAAGCGCTGCACTGTGTAACGAAAATCATGTCCTGGCGGAATTTTCTGCACATACCCAGTTGACCCATTCTCAGACCTTAATGCCGATGACAGACAGTCTGTTTCGCGCTGCGGGAATCCTGCCGGGGGAAATTGACGCTTGTGCAGTCGCTTGTGGACCGGGTTCTTTTACCGGCCTGCGGATTGGTATCGCGGCGATCAAAGGTCTGGCACAGGCCTTGGGCAAGCCCTGTGTGCCGGTTTCCACTCTGGAAGGATTGGCCCAGAATCTGCAGGGTGTTTGCGAAAATAGTCTGATTTGCCCGGTGATGGATGCGCGGTGTGGACAGGTGTATAATGCATTGTTTGATTCTGCGGGGGGGAAACTTTCCCGCCTGACTGAAGACCGGGCGATTGCGGCAGAAGATCTGCTGAAAGAAGTGCAGGATCGCGGGAAAACGGTTTTTCTTGTTGGCGACGGGGCGGATTTGTGTTATAATCAATATAAAGAGGTCTGTCAGGAGATCCGGCTGGCGCCGCCTGCACTTCGATTCCAGCGTGCGGCGTCCATTGGCCTGATTGGATGCCGGCTTTTGGCAGAAGGAAAGACAGTTACTCCGGCACACCTGATGCCGGCTTACCTCCGGCTGCCGCAGGCAGAACGGAATTTGAAAAAGTAACAGGGTTTATAAAAAGCAGGAAGGATGAAATAGATGGTAGCAATTGGCAGCGATCACGGCGGTTTTGGATTAAAACAGGAAATTATGGCTCATTTGGAAGCAGCGGGTGTTCCTTATCAGGATTTAGGCACTTATTCGGAGGATTCCTGTGATTATCCAGATATTGCGAAAGCCGTTTGTACGGCTGTGCTGGAGGGCGTTTGCGAGAAGGGAATTCTGATTTGCGGAACCGGAATCGGCATTTCCATGTCGGCTAATAAGATTCGGGGTATTCGGGCCGCTCTTTGCACAGACTCCTTTATGGCGAAATATACCCGGTTGCATAATGATGCGAATGTACTTTGCATGGGTGGGCGTGTGCTGGGGCCTGGCCTTGCCTGTGAAATTACAGATACTTTTTTAACCACTGGTTTTGAGGGCGGACGGCATGCCGTCCGTGTCCAGAAAATGATGGATTTGGAGAAATAGGAGGAATTGAATATGGGGAAATTGATGATTGTCGATCATCCGCTGGTGCAGCATAAACTGTCTTTACTGCGGGATAAAAACACCGGCTCAAAGGAGTTCAGCGAGTTGGTCTCCGAAATCGCAATGCTCATGGGCTATGAGGCGACCCGCGACCTTCCTTTGACAGAAGTAGAAATTGAAACACCGGTTGCGATTGCAAAAACCAAGGTGATTTCCGGACATAAATTGGCGTTGGTTCCGATTTTGCGCGCTGGACTCGGCATGGTGAACGGTATGATGCAGCTGGTTCCGGCTGCAAAGGTCGGGCATATTGGTATTTATCGTGATCCAAACACCATGGTGCCGGTAGAATATTATTGCAAACTGCCTGCGGATATTGTCAAACGAGATATTATCGTACTGGATCCGATGCTGGCAACTGGCGGTTCTGCAGTCAGCGCCATTTCTTTGCTGAAAGAAAAAGGGGCAGCGAATATCAAGTTTATGTGTATTGTTGCTGCGCCGGAAGGCGTCGAGGCGTTGCAGACGGCGCATCCGGATGTACAGATTTACTGCGCTTCTCTGGACCAGAAATTGAATGATCATAAATATATTGTTCCAGGTCTGGGGGATGCAGGAGACCGTATTTTTGGTACGAAATAACACGCAGATCAGATCTGTATAATTTTTCCGTATTGCGGGAAAAGGGAGGAAAACCTCCCTTTTCATTTTTGTTGGGGGAAAATATCGCTTAAAACATTTACTTTATGTATATTAAGAAAAATATATACATAAAGTAAATAAAAATATATGTAGTGCTGGAAATATACGGCTGTTTCATACAGTGCGGGTAGCTGCCCGCTATACGGTTTTAGAGCAGGGCGGCAGTGTTCGCTGTAAATAGGAGGCTTTTTTATGAGTGCAGGCTTGTTGGCCGTAGGGAAAAAACCTGATTTAGGGCAGGGAAGTATTGGAAAACTGTTGCTGCGGCTGTCATTGCCGGCGATTGTTGGACAGCTGATTAACATGTTGTACAATATTGTAGACCGGATTTATATCGGACATATGGAAGAAATCGGGGATTTGGCTTTAACAGGGGTCGGTCTGACGTTTCCTTTGATTATGATTGTAACAGCATTCAGTTCCTTAATTGGCATGGGCGGCGCACCATTGGCTGCGATTAAGCTGGGAGAGGGCAACCAGAATGAAGAGGATAAAATTCTCAGCAGCAGTTTTACGGCACTGATTGGGATTGGGGCCATTCTTACCGGGATTTTGCTGGCGTTTCATGAGCCGCTGCTGTTTGCTTTTGGCGCGAAAGAAACAACGATTGGATATGCGTCCGATTACATACAGATTTATGCGTGCGGGTCTATCTTTGTGATGATCACGCTTGGAATGAATGCTTTTGTCAATGCCCAGGGCTTTGCCATGGTGGGCATGCTGACCACCGCAATCGGAGCGCTGATTAATATTATATTGGATCCCATCCTGATTTTTGGCTGTAATATGGGAGTGAAGGGCGCAGCAATCGCTACTGTTTTTTCGCAGGCTGTGTCGGCTGTCTGGGTGCTTTGCTTTACATTTGGTAAAAAGCCGGTTTTACGAATCCGGCGTGCCTATTTATTTGCTTATGACCGGACGCTGCTGCGGGTCATGGCGTTGGGACTGGCCCCTTTTATTATGCAGTTTACCGAGGGCATTCTCCAGATTACCTTTAACAGCAGCCTGTCTTTTTACGGCAACGATACCTATGTAGGGGCCATGACGATTATTGCGAGCGTTATGCAGGCGATCAACCTGCCGATTATGGGGCTGGCGCAGGGGGCCCAGCCAATTATCAGCTATAATTACGGCGCTAATCGTATCTCGCGTGTACAGAAAGCTGCGCGTTATATGATTGGAATCTGTATTGCATTTACAGTTTGTATGTGGATTTTGATTCTGGCGGTGCCAGAACTGTTTATTCGGATTTTTAATGACAAACCAGAATTGGTCGATGTGACGGTGCGCTCTATGCGGATTTATATGTTGGGTTTATTTGCCACTGGTGCGCAGATGTCCTGTCAGCAGTCTTTCGTAGCGCTGGGCCAGGCGAAAACGTCTATTTTTCTGGCGCTTCTTAGGAAAATGATCCTGTTAATTCCGCTGATTTTAATTCTTCCGCTGTTGGTACCGGCAGAAATCAAACCGTATGCAGTCTTTGCGGCGGAGCCGATAGCAGATATTTTAGCGGCGCTGACAACCACATTGCTTTTTATGCGGACGTACCGTCGGCTGACCCATGTGCAGACAAGCTCCCTTTTTAAGATAAGTAGTGATTTCAAGGGAAATTGAAAATTCCCGTCGTTTTGACAGAAATTCTATCAGATATATTAAAGGTCTGTGTTTGAAAACATGAGTATTGTATTCAAACCAGATGCAGATTTTAACTCTATTTCGCCATATAGGCAAATAGGAAGTTCACGATTATCTTTAAATCGTTTATCCGGGCCACCGGATTTATTGACATATTTCCAAGTGCTGCCTACCACACTTGCATCTTTAGGAATTTTCTCACTTTCTATGAACCGTGTGGTATGTGCGAATGTCTCTATGTCCGAATAATTCAAAGCCCCCACTTTACTTTTCTGTATGATAAAGAGCTTATCAGGGAGGAATACCAGCGTTTCCTTTCCGGACTTGAATGAAGCAGCAGGGGTATTAGATTTAAACGGAAATGGAGCTTTTTTACTTGCTACACAAGCAGTTCTCTTTACAGTACTGGAAGCACCACCCGAGTACTTCCTGTCTATTACTTTGCTGGACTGCATGATTCGCCAAACTTTTTCGCTGTCTGTAACTTTTAACATAGGATCCATGTGCCGATTAACTTCTTCTTGTTGGTCGGCGTCAATTACATAGTCCAAATCAACCAATCCAACTGTCTTAACATATACTTTCAAAGCTATAAACGCAATCAAGAATAATATGAATACTGGATTAGCACAGCTGATAAGTAGTGAAACCCAAATGCCGATAGTCGAAATCTTGTTTGCAGTTAATGTCTTTCTTACAGCTGCAAGAATATCTTCCTGCCCTTCCGATGCCATATTTGTTGCTACGCTATTTACTATTTCCTCTGTATCATAGGAATTGGTGTCAGCGGTTGGATAGTTCTGCCGAGGATTTACTGGAGAAGTTCTGCCCTGATTTTTCTTGCCTGTTTCATCTACAAATGATATACCAGTCCCTGGAATTGATGCCGTTCTGCGAACGGTGCCTTTGGCTGTTTTTGTAACACGATATCCTTTGACACCCCAGCTGTAACCAATGCCGGATTTGCTGATATTGATTCTAAAACCACCGCCCAAGTTAATACTTTTTCTGTATCTAAAGCCCATAGCAATCCCTCCATTGTTTCTTGAACTTTATTATAGCAGATATTGTCAGTTTGTTCAATTCGCCATCAATCAGAAGATAATTTAGATGTCATAAAATAAAAGATTTTGACATTTTATATTCATTTAATACTATCTTGATTAGTTTAAAGATAAAATAATTTTTGTATCTGTTCTCAAGTTAGGACATGCTATTTGGTGAAACCGACGGAGTTCGGGCCATCACTACTTATCTTGAAAAGGGACCAGACAAAATAATGCTTGACTTTTCCAACCGGATAAACTATAATATTATACTGTAGTATCTGGGCGTAGCGCAGCTTGGTAGCGCGCCACCTTGGGGTGGTGGAGGCCGTGGGTTCAAGTCCCGTCGCTCAGACCATGACGAGTGTTCTTATAGCATTTGAAACGCTGTAAGAACACTCGTCTTTTTTATTGATTTCATCCGGCGATGGTGGATGGGGCGTAGTTGACGACTACGCCCTTTCTTGTGTTTACGGACACCTCCGG
>CAJFUK010000042.1 GCA_904420125.1 Candidatus Falkowella caecavicola
ATCCCGCTTGACGATATTGAGGAAGCTTTTGAGGGCGAAAATACCGAAACGGAGGGGTGTTCATCCATGATGACACCCGCTCCACCATTATTGAAAGAAGCCGATTGCCGTATGACAGTCGGCTTCTTTCAATTTATATATAAAAATACTTCAAACATTAAGCGAATCTCATTAAAATATATAGTTATTGCCGTTTGATATGTCATGGCGTTATAATACAAGCGGAAACAGCGCTGCTTACTATAGATTTAAGGAGAGTTTATCTATGAATACATTGACAATCGGAAGAAATATAAAACGATTAAGAGAAGAACAAAACATAACACAACAGATGTTGGCTGAAAAACTTTCCATTTCATTTCAAGCTGTAAGCAAATGGGAAACCGGTATAACCCTGCCTGAGGTAACGCTGCTGCCTACCATTGCGGAAACTTTTGGTGTGACTATCGACGATCTTTTTCAACCGAATATGAAAGCATATCGGAATAAAGCCGAACGATTAATGTCGCTGTATGAAAGCAAGATGGATAATATGGAGATTTTTCATCAGGCCGATCGAGAATACAAAAAATTGTTTGAATCAGGGAACTTCACGGATGAAGATTTAGGATATTATGCTTATCTATTGGAATGTCACGCACAATATTATTTGAAAGTGGCTGAAGAATACTATGTAAAATCAATTGAGCAAGGCAGTCAGCTCAAGGAAGAATCCTACTATAAAAACCAACGGCAATATATTTTGTTTCTTTCCCGTCTTGGCCGCTCACAAGAAAGTATTGATAAATACAGTAAGGCAATACTTCAGGAACCAGATAATCCCCAGCATTATTCTTCTTTAATAGCCGCATATAAAAATGCAGGGGATTTAAAAAATGCAATAAAAGTGGCTGAAACAGGTCTTGCTTTATTTCCAAGCGATGCCATTTTACTGACTTATGCAGGAGACACATATAAACAGTTACTCAATTACGATAACGCAAAAAAATGCTGGGAGCGAGCGTATCAGTTAGATAAAAACTTAATTGATTCACAGTATTCATTAGCTTGTTATTATATTGAAAATCGCTTGCCTGAACAAGCGGAGAAAGCTTTAAATGAGATCATAGCTTGGAATAACGAAAGGGGATATGAGATAGAAAACCGATGGGCAGAAAGTGAATTGAAAAAAATCAAGCAAGCTGAAAATAATGAATAATATCCTTTACAAGAGTTCATATCCCTCTGCCGAAACCGTAAAAATATCTTTTTTATGCTACCCTTCCAGAATTATACTGCACGAACCCCTAAGAGGAAAATTACTGTTTTCCCGCGGGGGTTCGTGTTGTGTATAGAATGGAAGTGAACCTGGGAGAATCTAACGGATTCGACCAGCGCGAGCATGCCTCCACCAAACAAAGCAAATCCGAACCTTGTGCCAGTTGGCGATGGGTTCGGATTTGTGTTATATTTGGAAAAATGTTTAATAACATTGTAGTCTAATTACAAAATAAATAATAGGAATACTTATATTGAATAATCGTTATCTCGTTCGGAACATTGTTTTTGGGCAGTTTCCAGAAAAAATATCTGAAAGTTGATATTTTGGATTTGCGATAATGACAGTTGTCCCCTGACGAATTGGTTCTTTGATGAACTCCAGTTTTGTTTTTGCCCCTCCTCCTTCCGCTTCTTCCACTCCGCAAATGCTCTCTGACCTTCTTCGCTTTCATAGTAGGCGCGAATGGCAGGCAGGATTCGCCTTGCAAATGCTTCGATTGCTTCGTCTGTTGGAATGTTCTTTGCCTTGTCTTCCGGCGGTTTCACTGTGTCACACTCCTTGTTGATTTTATATCAAATTGTTACCGTATCATGGAATGGTCTTTTTTCGGCTTTTCTTTTGCGAAATTCGTCGCTCAAATAGTTGCAATCTCTTTTCTTCCTTTTCCTCTCTGTCTCTCTGGAAAATGTCTTGCAATAATTCTTTGACCCGCTCCGGCACAAGTTTCACAGCATGGAAGAAGTCCTTTGTCTGGTCAATCCGTTCATTCAGTCGTTGAAACACCTATTGAAATCCACCCTCGGTATGGACAGCGACAGATGTTTTTCTATTTTCTTTGATTTTATGCGGGTTTTGAGATTTTATGGTTTCGGACTATATTTGGACACGGAAACCGAAAAGCGTAATATAGAGACCAGAAAAATAAAAAACTTATGATCTGAACCCCTTTGTCTAAATTCAATGGTTCTCCAAAGCCGTTTGCCTGTTCCAAAAATGAGGTTCTTTCCTTAGCGGTGTCTTGTACGCTTCTTGGCATGAGGGCGTTGCTCGTTATAAAACGGCATATACTTGTCAACTGCTTTTCTGAATCGTTATTTTTTTCATGTTATTAACGCTTTTAATAAGAATTATCATGTAGATGTAGTAAAGCTTTTCATAAGCTAAAAAGCATATTGGTTCAAGCCTCCAACAAAATTCACGCAGGCATCTTTTTCACTGCCTGTTGACAGAAAACGACAGGTTTCGGTTTGCCGTTTTTTATTTGATGCGCTATAATGTAAATATTATATCGTAAGGGCGCGAGATGATGCTATATAGAATAGATCATTATACGGAAAGTGAAATAAACCCTTTCACCGGCCGGATTTATGATGATAGTTGGATTGTGTATTGCTTAACAGAATCTGATGATTATCAAATGATGGTTGGAAATAACATTGCTGGTGTTTATACCGTAAAGGTAAGTAAAAATTATACCGGTTGGGAAATGTCCGTTTGTGATTTTCTCCAGTTTCAAGAATCAAGACATAAAAATATCCTTTTATCCATTGGGCAGGAAGATTTGGAAAAGGCACAGCAATTATATAAAGGGCATAAATATAATGATCCATTTCTAAGGGAAAATGAACCAGATGTTTTGGTACATAGTACGACATATGAAAATTGGGAAAGTATTAAGAAAGATCGTTTCTTAAAAAGCTGGAATGTTTTAAATCATGAGAAGTTAATATGGGAAGATAAACCGATAGGCCAAGAACTGGGAGACCCCCTTGATTTTCGTAACTTTATTATGTTTTCCAGCGGTTCGATATCAAGCGAAATTGTCGTGTTATCAAAACAGAATGGGAAAATAATGATGAACCAAGACATGACGTATAAAACCGGGGCCAGACTTTATTTTGATAGTAAAAAGATAGCTGCCGATGGATTGCTCATTCGTGATGGGATACACTTAAAAGTCATGGATAAATTGCCATTAGAACCATATTTATTATGGTATGCAACTTGGGATAAAGTTGGATTAAACAGCCATATATCCACGCCAAAAGAATTCACTGAAAAGTCAAACATGATGTTTAATTACTTATTTAAAAGCAATCTAACAACTATCTTTTAGCAAAACCAGATGATGCTGCTCGATGTGAACGTTCAAATCTCCCATTCGAAACAGCAAAAATATCTTTTTATGGCCGCTTGACATTGTAGAAAGCAATTGATTCCTATCAGTGAGCAACTTCTTTTGTTTTTTGATATTATAAAAAACACGAAATATTATAGGAGGTGTTTCAGATGAGCAAATTACAAAACATGCGGATCATTGAAATTCCAAAATTCCGGGCTGTTTCATCCGGCGCTAATACTTTTGATGCTATCTTTGGTGACGGCGGTTTTGATCAATGGATAGGAACACATACGCACTTGATAAAAGAGCTCTTATATGAATGTCCGGATTTTATGTGGCATGAGAACAATGATATCAATCAAACGGTTTGGATTTGGGCAATTAAGGATGATATTACCGAAGCTGACACCGCTCCATATGAAATTATTGAATTTAAAGGCGGAATGTACTTAGTTGCCACAGCCGATGAAAACACCCCTGATGATCTCAATGAAACGGTTAATTGTATGATCAAATGGATAGAAAACAGCGATGTTTTTGAAAAAGGCGACTATCCTGTCAGCGGGATGTGCAATATGCCTAATGGTAACGGTGTTATTGACAAAGCTCTTGGTATTGCCCAACAGCAAATTTTTTTACCGCTTAAATTCATTTCAAAACCAGTAAAAAAGTAAACCTGTCATGCTTTTCATGAGAAAGCTGGAATCCTCCACCAATAGCCGCATTCGACCCACATGGGTGGGTGTAAACATTTTCGTCACGATTGGTTGCTGTTACTAAATTTTTACAAGTTACGAGAGTTCGAATCTCTCATCCGAAATCGAAAAAATATCTTTTTTTATGTGCCTTTCACATACTTGAATAGAGGTCGAAATTTGGAACTCAAAAATAAGACAATCCAAATTCCGACCTCTGTTTCTATGTTATCAGCCCTGTATTTAAGTCACCTTTCAAAGCTTGTCCCATTTTATGAAAATGGGACAGTAGAAAGTAAAAACTAAAAAATCGTAATGTGAAAAAGGTTCTGTTGTGAACCGGGAATTTCTTATTCTGTTAAGTGGCCTTTCTACAAAGTTTTTAAAGACTTGGTATTATGAAAGATATAAAATTCGTTACAATCGATCATACACGGTGTTTTCGGCCGATATTAGATTTTGTTTTCTTCTCCCCAGATACACAACTGGTCAAGAATCTTCATCAACGACCGACCGCGCTCACTAAGGGTATACTCCACCTTGGGCGGGATCTGGGGATATTCTTTTCGTACGATTAGCTGATTTGCTTCCAGTTCCTTTAGGTTGCTGCTCAAAGTCTTATCTGAGATATTTTTTAGATATCGTTTCAGCTCATTAAATCGCACCACTCCAAATTCCATCAGGCAATAAAGGATCACCATTTTATGCTTGCCGGAAATAAGTGATAAAGTGTAACTGAATCCAGTGTCCTCAAAATTCGCGTTTTTAGTATAGTTCTTTATCATACAAACACTTTCCTATAAGATAGTACATTTCTTTTATACCAGTACTTGTTTTTTTATCATTACCCACTATAATGATAAGTGATGACACGCTAGATGTCAATCAAAATGGTAAAGCGAGGTAGACAAGATGAGAAAGCAGCTGAATATTACAGAAGGCATTTTCCCGATGCCGGTTTTGATGGTAGCGACTTATAACGAGGATGGCAGTGTGGATGTGATGAATGCCGCATGGGGAACCATGCAGAAACGCACAAGACCGTGAAGAATATCAAGGCCAGAGGTGCATTTACGGTAAGTATTGCAGATGCAGCCCATATTGTAGAAGCAGATTATTTTGGTGTGGTATCCAGCAACAATACGCCTAATAAATTTGAGAACAGCGGGTTGACCGCCTCTAAGTCTGAGGTTGTAGATGCTCCGGTTATCAATGAATTTCCTCTGTGTTTAGAATGTGAATTTATTGAATACCAATCCAATGAGTATGGATGTGGTGTGATCGGTAAGGTCGTCAAAGTCACTGCGGACGAAAGTGTTATGGAAGGAGACAAACTGAATATGGCTCTGGTTGATGCGATTGCTTTCGATCCCTATACCCATGGCTACTACAAGGTAACCGAGAGAGTGGGGGAAGCCTTTAAAGACGGGTTGAAACTGAAAAAGTAAGACTAAAAAATATAATTTCAATCATTCAATAGTCAATTAGTCATATGCCTGTGTCGTATCAAAAGAAAAATTCTTTCAAACAAAGAATGGTATATTGAAATTGTTAGGGGTATAAAGATGATTCACAAAGGTACCAGGGAATTACATACTGAAAGATTAATTTTAAGGCGGTTTACTTTAGATGACGCCCAGGAAATGTTTGATCATTGGGCAAATGATGCAGAGGTTACAAAATATTTAAGTTGGAAGCCGCATGGAAACATAGAAGTCACAAAAGCCCTTCTCAGGGATTGGGAAAAGGATTATCAGAATTCAAACTGCTATCACTGGGGGATCGTTTATGATAATCAATTGATAGGTTCAATCAGTTTATTAAATCCTGATGATGATTTATTAGAAGCAGAAGCAGGATATTGTCTGGCGAAGAATTATTGGGGTATGGGAATAACGGCTGAAGCATTATCTGCAATTTTAGACTATGCCTTTATGGAAATTGGGTTCAAAAGAATACACGCAAAGCATGACGTTAATAATCCCAACTCCGGAAAGGTGATGAAGAAATGCGGACTAAAATATATTGAAACCGCCAATAAACCCCTGGCATTAAAACCTGATGAAATGAAAATGTGTGATTGTTATGAAATTTTAAATATGAACCATGCATGATGAGCATAACTGGACAGAGGCCGGAATTTGGAACGCAAAAAGAGCGGATCTAAATTCTGAGTTTTTATAAAAAGTTTGGCATCAAAAGTAATATAAAAAATATGAATGCATCTATCAATCATACGAAGGAAACCAGACCAATTGATGAATATTCAGAAGGGGGCCTTAAAAATTATGGTGGAACTTAGAGAAATAACAAAAGATAATCTGGAGGATGTTTTATCTTTAAAAGTTTCTGTAACTCAAAGCAACTTTGTATCGACAACGGCCCACTCATTAGCGCAAGCATATGTATATAGAAAAACAGCCTACCCCTTTGCCATCTATGCAGGGGATACCATGGTCGGATTCATTATGCTGGGGTATTATGAGGTGAAAAATCAATATACTTTATGGAAACTTTTGATAGATAAACGATATCAAAATAAAGGCTATGGCAAAGCAGCTTTGCAACTTGGAATCAATTATTTGGTCAGTCATTTCAAAGTGAAAGAAATATTTACGGGCGTTCGTCTTGAAAACAATGTTGCTAAAAACTTATATCAATCTTTCGGATTCAAAGAAACCGGTTATTATAATGAATCTCAAGTTGAAATGAAATTAGATTTATGATGCTGTTTCCAGTTTACCATAATTTTTCCATGGAACCTTTTCATAGCGTAACCCCAAACGGGCGGCTGCCAATTCGGGGGCGCAGTTTTTTCCTTTTTGCGCCGTTTGCTGCGCGCGCCGGAAAGCAGGGTGCCGCACAAACCAACAGGTAGCCTGCCGAAAAGGCAGTGGGCTGCTGGTGGCTGCCAACGACCGAAACAACCACACAACCGTTTTGAACAGCTTTTTCGATCGCAGCAACTGCCCAGAAAAAGTGGAATCTACTGTTCTTTTCGTCTTGACATACAGGCAAAAATATGTTAGTCTAAAGATACTTGCCCGGAGGGTAAATCATTCGGTAGAAATGATGAGCTGGATAAAGGCACGGACTGAAACGTCTGTACTTTATCTGGCTTTTTTCATTTTAAAGGAGGAATTGGAAAAATGGATTTTCTCAACGGTAAAATAAAAACGCTCTATTTCAAATACCTGGCGGCCGCCTTTGGCAGTGCCCTGATTACTTCTATTTATTCCATCGTGGATATGGCCATGGTAGGACAGTATCATGGGCCGGAAGGCACAGCGGCTTTGGCGGTTGTAGCGCCCGTTTGGAATATTATCTACAGTTTGGGTCTGTTAATGGGTATTGGGGGTTCCGTCCTGTTCAGTACCATTCGGGGAAAAGGGGACGGGCAGACACGCCGATCGAACGAATATTTTACTGTTTCCATCATCGGCTCGGTCATCCTGGCTGTGGTTGTATGGATGATCATCGCTTTTTTTGACCAGCAGTTACTGCAATTCTTTGGCGCGGAAGGGAACACCCTGACTTTGGCCAGAGAATATGTCCTGCCGATTAAATTCGTTGTCCCGTGTTTCCTGTTTACGCAAACGTTGGCGGCCTATCTGCGCAATGACCAAAATCCTACGTTAGCCACTGCGGGCGTTTTGGCAGGCGGTATCTTTAATATATTTGGGGACTATTTCTTTGTGTTCACCTGTGATATGGGAGCGTTTGGCGCGGGGCTTGCTACAGCTATCGGCACCGTGATTTCCGTTATCGTCATGTTGTCCCACTTCTTTAGGAAGAAAAACACCCTGCGGTTGGTTCGCCCTGCGAATCTGTTCCGCAAATTCCGGGAGATTTCAATAACTGGGTTTTCTACGTTCTTTATTGATATTGCCATGGGAATCCTGACAATTTTGTTTAACCGGCAGATTATGGCCTATTTAGGTACAAACGCACTTTCCGTATACGGGGTGATTGTCAATATCAGTACCTTCGTACAGTGCTGCGCCTATAGTGTCGGGCAGGCATCGCAGCCGATTTTGTCCACCAATTTTGGAGCGGGGAAGGGAGAACGTATTCGGCAGACGCTGCGGTATGCCATCGGGACGACAACCTTTTTCGGTATTGTCTGGACGGCGCTTTGTCTGGCGATTCCCAACCAGTTTATCCATCTTTTTATGTCACCCACAGAAGAAGTTTTGCAAATTGCCCCGGCGATTATCCGGCACTATGGCCTTTCTTTCCTGTTATTACCCCTGAACATTTTTTCTACCTATTACTTCCAGGCCGTTATGAAGCCAAAAGCTGCTTTTATCGTTTCCATATCGCGGGGGTTGATAATCAGCGGTATTCTGATTTTGCTGCTGCCTGTAGCTGTCGGAGCAAATTCGATTTGGTTTGCCATGCCTCTCACAGAATTACTTGTGGCAATTTATGTTGTGTGCATGATCGCTCGTTATACAAAGCAATTATCAACAGAAAGGAAGGAATCTTATGAATAGGATTGTTACCATTGGGCGTGAATTCGGAAGTGGCGGCCGGGAATTTGGCCGCCGGCTATCAGAAAAATTAGGATTTGCTTATTACGATCAGGAAATCATCAGCGAGATTGCCAAAAGAACGTCCCTGTCTGAGCAGTATGTGCAGGCAATTGTCGAGCATCGGCCTTCGTTTTCATTTCCCATCCATATTGGACAGAGCTTTTATTCTTTGGGAAATCCGGCTTTTGAACAGACAATGACAATTTATCAGGAGCAGGCGCGCATTATTACTGAAATGGCGGCTAAGTCCGATTGTGTCATTGTTGGACGCTGTGCGGACTACATTTTGAAGGAGTATAAGCCGTTTCGCATTTTTATCTATGCAGATATGGAGAGCAAAATGAAACGCTGTCGTGAAAAAGGTCCGGAGGATGAAAAGCTTTCTGATAAAGAACTGAAACAGAAAATTTCCGGGATTGATAAGAAACGCTCGAAATATTATGAGTTCTATACCGGACATCCATGGGGCGACAAATTGAACTTTGATCTTTGTATCAACACCACACAAACGGTGATCAAGGAAATGGTTCCCGTTATTGCAAAACTTTTTTAATCGGTCCACTGAATCACGATCTACCGGCTGTGGCGGTGATATGACAGGTACAGGCAAAGCCCTGTGGTCCTCCGTAACCCCGTCCAATATCAGTACGGTTGACAGCCGCGTAAAGACTGCTGTCTTCCACCCGTGAACGGGCCGACGTTCATTCATGGTCAGCTGCTCCCCCTATTGGTCTTGCGTTTATAAGGAACGACATGCAGACCGGGAAACGGGATACGGACAACAAAACGGGCGATATGCTGCCTCTTCTGGGAGCATATCGCCTGTTTTGTTGTCCGGTTTTTTCCAAGTAGCTTTTTCTTTCAACCTTACAATAGGCGGAAAGCCATTTTTGATGAATACCGATCAGGAAGTTTTGGAAACCAACTAACCTGACGGCTGACAAACAGGGTACAAGCAAAAGCAGAGAACCAATCATTTCAAAAAGTGGGCGTTCTCTGCTTTTGATCCTCCCTCCATTACGCAGTAGAAACGCCATTTTGACGATGAAGGTATAAAGCCCTCACTATAGTTCTGACTGCGTTCTGAGAATCCTATCAAATCAAGGGATTTTTGTCCCTAAATGCGAACATTCCATAATGGATAAGAGCGTAAGCGGTTTTATCCGATTGCGCTCTCCTGGTCGCCGAACAAAGGTCGAAAACGCCGTCAAGGATGCGAAGCGAAAAGTTTATCCTTGACGGCATTTTCTGTTTTTGCGATCTGCTCGACAAACTGGAAGTTGTATAATTCGGATAGTAAGTTTACTTTCTATTTGGCTTTCTTTTGATTCTCAACAGTCTAATGAAATCATTAAACAAAGAAGTATCCACTGGCTCAAACATTATCCATTTTCCATCATGGTAAGTTTGAGCTTCGTCATATATTTCCTGAACTTCTTTTGCGTAATGTTCTCTATCTGTTTCAAATTTTAACCGTTCGTCTTTCCCTAAGATGATCATAAAACCCACACAGTTTTCTCTTGCATATAATGCACACAGCGTTTTACCGCCCCGACGATATTTATATTCATATTTCCATGCTCGACCGCCTTGATCCCACAAACAATCCATATCATATTTTTCATCAATTAAAGCACATAACTGATTCCATACATCATATAGAGATTTTCCAACTAAAGTCGTCATTTCTTCTTCGTTAGGTATCGTATCAAGCATATTGGCCCTCCTGGATAATTTCAAATTCGTCTTGTACGTCTTATAAGCCTAAGACGTACAAGATACATTCTGATTTATTGCATACAAGCCTTTACAAATTTCATAGGTACATCCATACGCTCTGCTGTTTCTTCCGGTGTCATTCCACTATTTAAGAAACGCTTGCATACTGCTTTTATGTTTTCTCCAACTTCGATAATATGCTTGTCTGGATCATAAAAGCGAACAACACGCTGTCCCCATGAATGTTCTTTAATAGGGTGAACATATTCAATGTCCAATTCTTTCAGTTTGTCAGCAAATCTGTCAAAGTCATCTTCTTCAAAATAAATTTCGAAATTGTTACCGCCAAAAGAAAGATCACTTCTACTGATAAACTCTTTGTATGTTTCCACTGTCTGTAAAGCCAAACCACCTGTTAAAGTTTTATTTGCTCCAAAGTCCATCATAACATGAAGTCCCAAAACCTTTTTATAAAATTCAACGGATTGATCAATATCCGTTACTACCAGCATAGGATTTTTTAATTTCATTTTCGTTGCCTCCACATCTTCCAATTTGCCGCTTGCTTATCTGCCACTATTTTACCACTTATTTTTTATAGCACAACGTATTGTCTCCACTTCTATACCTTCAATAACATGATTGCCTTTTTGCGCATTTTCTTATTTTCTTTCCCCCTGTCTTTGACATTTCCAACCTGTTCTTTGTAGCAGGAAGTAAGGAAAGATTTTTTCTAAAATCCTCGGCAAAATCGTTATTTGCGGTGTTGCAGGTAGTGAAAGAAAAATTATCATAAAGCGGGCAGAAATGCCGCTTGCAAATGTCCTGTCAGCGAAAGGGGCTACTCATAGAAAGCAGAAAACGGAACGTGCAAATGATCATTCGGGTAACAGAGGAAGAACGGGCATGGATTGAGGGAAAAGGCAAGAGGTACCAACGCTCAACTTTTCCGCCTACACTCGAAAAATGCTCCTGCAAATGCTCATGCACGGGTACATCATCATGCTTGACTTGCACGAAGTCAAAGGGCAGACAACACAGCCTCAGACAATCGGCGTAAACGTCAACCGGATTACAAAGCGTATCAACGAAATATAACGGATTTACGAGGACGACATCAACGGCCCAATCCGTCAGGAACGGTTTTTGAAGCTGTCCGCAGAGTATGAAGCAGGGCAGAGGAAATTGACAGAGTTTGTTAAAACAGAGTAAGCCGCCGTGGATACCTGCAAGCAGGACAGGGCAGATGTTCACAGTTTCGCCGCCGCCGTTATCCGCAAGTATGTGGGAATACGGGAATGAACGCCTGCTATCATCAATGAGTTTGTAAAGAAAATCATTGTTCACGCACCGGACCAGTCCAGCGGACACGCAGACAGAAGGTAGAGATTGTCTGGCTCTTGATCGGGAAACTGGTACAGAGTGAGGACGAGCAGACGATTGAGCGACAGAGAAAGAGCAGAACGGCATAGCCTTTGACGATGCCGTTTTGTGGTAATGAAATTGCTTCCTTATGGGTATACCCCTCAGGGCGTTCCCTCTTTGCCTGCTGTCAGCCAAGACAGGTGATGCGCATGGGGCTAAAATGACGGATACAGCTGATACGGCAAAATTTGAAGGCGGATAACGCAACTGTCATCTATTATGTAAGATGAATATCGACAATTTCATTACTTGTTCCGATCCGAACCGGAAGCTGGAAAAAGCCTGCACCTGAAGATATGATGGCATGTGTTTTGCCAAACATTTCATGCCCATAAAAATAATGTTTTCCGTTTGCCAATTTTGTAAAATATGTTACAGGGAAAAACTGCCCCTGATGGGTATGGCCGCTCAATACCAAATCAGCACCAAATTCAACGGCCTCGGATATATAGCAAGGGTCATGATCCAAAACGACAGTGGGCTTGGATGTGTCAAGTTTGCCCCAAAAATCTTGTATGGGGCAACGATCGTTATTGTATGCATTGGTTCTTCCGACCAGGTTTATTTTTGAAAGTTGGACAACTTGATTATGGAGAAGCTGTATATTGGAAGCATATAAAAATTTTCTGAATGTCTCATGATTTGCTTTGGGGTCGTGATTACCCAATACAGCAAAAACGCCCTCTTTTGCGTATATTTTTTGAAATATTGCACTGATTTTAGCAAGGGCATCACTATCTGCAAGAATATGATTATTCGAATCAATCATATCCCCGCAAATGACGACTAAATCCGCTTTGAGCTTATTGATTTGATCTACAATCAATTGAATATGTTTTTCACCGACAAAGGCTCCCAGATGAATATCACTGATTAAAACAATTTGATAGTCTGCTTTTTTTATTCCAATATTTATAGAATATGACGTGTGTTTTATGGTTTTTGCATGCATATATCCCATTGTTACCGTTGCTGCCGCAAGAATATCCGAACAAAAAACACCGATCGCCTCGGCTCTTTCCGGAACTGAAAATATAACGGCAAGGATTTTCCAAAGCAGCAAAATCATAAAGTCATATATAAAAAAACAGGAAGAAAATCCTATGGTTGTTTCGAGTTTTTTGCTGCGCCATTTCTCTGTGATTTTTTTCTGCATTAAGGTTGAAAGTCCCATGATGATATATAAAGCGCCAATCACACAGGACAGCCAGATATGATCTGACAGTAACCTGACAGCATGGCCGTTCATCAGGGCCCCAAAAAGTATACTTACCAAAATAAAGCCGAAAAAAAGTTTTCCAAAAAAGTCCTTTTCAATCAATTTACCAAACGGTGTGTTCATCGTTCAGCTGCTCCTTTATATTCATCTTCATATTCTGCGTTTCACAAAGCTCTTCTATTTTTTCTGAGAGAATCTGCTCTAGGTGGTCCAATAGCTGAACGGCCTCCAAAGGGAGGCCGTTTTCATACAGGTTTTGATTGGATTCAGCGATGTTTCCAGTGCCTTTACAATTATTGATGACGAATGATATCAATCTGTTTATGAGCGAAGAAACGATAGCCATTTTCCAGTATATACAGGGGAAAACAGAGCAATATGATCATAAAAAATTAAGGTTTTCCGACTGACATCGGCTATTTTGGAAAATTCACGGATCGTCAGGTAACTGGAATTTTGCATTTTTTGCCTTATTCCCTTGACTGTATGGTATCTATATGGATTATACTGCGATTTTCCGTGGCTGTCAACACGAAAAAGCAGCCGTATATCTGCGTTTTAATGGATGCACGCCAACCCTTTGCCGGCACCCTGGTTTGCAAAGCAGTCACCCACTTTGCAGGAGACATCCGATGTAAGGTTGCTGCGGCCATCCGCTTTGTGTACTGTACCACAGATCATCTGCACAAAATTTCATTTTAATTCTACAAAAAAAACAGTCAAATGTTGTATTGACAAGATTTCATTCATATGTTAAAATTTGTTCGTTTTCGAACAATTGCTGACAGATATTGTGGCTTTACAGTCTGAGAGGGGGAATTTTAAATGGAAAAAGACTGTGGGATGTGGATTAATGTCTTGTCCCACAAGCTTAAAAAGCGCATGAACGCCAATATGCAAAGTCTGGGCCTTACTGGGATGCAGAGCCGCGTAATGCACTACATCCTTGTGAAATGTACCGACGGACCGGTGTTCCAGCGCGATGTAGAGAGCGCCTTTGGATTGAGCCGTTCTACAGCTACCGGCATTTTGCAGTTGATGGAAAAGGACGGACTGATTCTGCGAGAGAGCGTGGCCACCGACGCGCGGCTCAAAAGCCTGATTCCCACGGAAAAGGCAGCTCATTTGGATGCACAGATTGGCGAGTGTATCCATCAGACTGAGGAGCGCCTTACGCACGGCCTGTCAAGTGCGCAGCTTGCGCTGTTTCTGGAGACCGCCGCGCGTATGTATGCAAATCTGGACAGATAGCGGCGCCCGACTTCTATGTTTTTACAATCATTTTTATGATGCACCGCGCGTGTACGCACGGGCCGCATCATGTTTTGGAGGAATGTCACATATGATAAAAACCCTTGCTCGCAGTATCCGCGAGTACAAAAAGACGGCCATTTTGACGCCGCTTCTGGTTACGGTGGAAGTGATTCTGGAATGTATCATTCCCTTCGTGATCGCCAATCTGGTGAATGAGATGCAGGCCGGCTGCGGTATGGATGTCATCGTCAACTACGGCATTCAGCTGGTGGCCATGGCCATTCTGTCGCTGATTTTCGGCGTCGCGGCCGGTAATACCTGCGCCACCGCTTCCACGGGCTTTGCGCGTAACCTGCGCAAGGACATGTTTTACCGCATTCAGGATTATTCTTTTGAGAACATCGATAAATTCTCGGTGTCCAGCCTGGTTACCCGTATGACCACTGACGTCGTGAATGTGCAGATGTCCTTTATGATGATCATCCGCGTAGCCATCCGCGGCCCGTTGATGTTGATTTTTTCGTTCATTATGGGATTTTCCATGGGAGGCCGCCTGGCCATGATCTTTCTGATCACCATCCCGCTGTTGAGCATTGGGCTGGTGCTGGTCATTCGTGCGGCTACCCCGATTTTCCGCCGGGTATTCCGCAAGTACGACGCGCTCAACGACTCGGTACAGGAGAACGTACAGGCCATGCGCGTAGTGAAAAGCTATGTGCGCGAGGAGTATGAGAAAAAGAAATTCTCTGTTGCCGCTGAGGACGTTTGTAAGGACTTTACCCGCGCTGAGCGTATCATGGCTCTCAACAATCCCATGATGCAGTTCTGCGTATATGCTGGTATGGCGTTTGTGCTGTCCTTTGGATCTTATGCCGTCATCAGCAGCCAGGGCATGGAAGTTGCCGTTGGCCAGATGTCCGCTATTCTGACTTACAGCTTCCAGATCCTCATGAGCCTGATGATGCTGTCCATGGTGTTCGTGATGATCACCATGTCGATGGAATCCGCTGAGCGTATTGTCGAAGTTCTGACAGAGAAAAGCAACCTGACCAGTCCAGAAAATGCGCTCACCGAGGTGAAGGATGGCTCGATCGACTTCGATAACGTCAACTTTAAGTATTCCAAAAAAGCTGAGCGTATGGCGCTGGCCGATGTGGACCTGCACATCAAGTCCGGTGAGCTCATCGGCATTCTGGGCGGTACAGGTTCATCCAAGTCCACGCTGGTACAGCTGATCCCTCGCCTGTACGACGTCACTGACGGCTGCGTCAAAGTAGGCGGCGTAGACGTGCGTAAGTACGATCTGGATGCTCTGCGCAACAACGTGGCTGTGGTATTGCAGAAGAACGTGCTGTTCAGTGGTACCATTAAAGATAACCTGCGTTGGGGCAACCCTGACGCTACGGACGAAGAGATGCTGGAAGCCTGTAAGCTGGCACAGGCTGACGAGTTTATCCAACAGTTCCCTGATAAGTATGACACATGGATTGAACAGGGCGGCACCAACGTTTCCGGCGGTCAGAAGCAACGTCTGTGCATCGCGCGCGCATTGCTGAAAAAGCCTAAGGTACTGATCCTGGATGACTCTACCAGCGCTGTGGATACGCGCACTGACGCGCTGATCCGTCAGGGATTCAGGGAATTCATCCCTGAAACTACCAAGATCATCATCGCACAGCGCGTTGCTTCCGTGCAGGATGCTGACCGCATTATCGTGATGGACGGCGGACGCATCAGCGCCATCGGTACCCATGACGAGCTGATGCAGACCAGCGAGATCTATCGCGAAGTATATACTTCTCAGAACAAGGCAGGTGATCAAGATGGCCAAGAATAAAACCAATACTGCTCCCAGCACTACGGCCCGGGGCCAGCGTGCGCCCAAGGGCGTGCTGCGCCGGCTGTTGCGCACCCTGTTTGAGTTTTATCCGGTCCTGCTGCCTGTCACGATGGTATGTATTCTCATTAACGCCATTGTCAGCGCAGCGCCGGCTGTATTCATGCAAAACGTCATCGCCATCGTGGATGAAACCTACAAGAGTGGCGATTGGGCGTCCGTCTCCGGGCGCATTCTCACTTACGTGGCCATTCTGGTTGTCATGTATGTTATCAGCCTCATTGCCGGCGCATTCTACACCCAGATGATGGCTATCATTACCCAGGGCTCTTTGAAAAAACTGCGTGAAAAAATGTTCAGCCATATGCAGGACCTGCCCATCAAGTACTTCGATACCAATGGCCACGGCGACATCATGAGTTATTACACCAACGACGTGGACACCCTGCGCCAGCTCATCAGCCAGAGTTTGCCGCAGATGACCATCTCCGGCATCACGCTGCTCGTCGTGTTCTGTATCATGATATACTACAGCGCCATCCTTGCGCTGCTGGTGGTTGTGGGGGTTATCTGCATGGCATTCGCAGCCCGGGCCATCACCAATCGTTCCTCCAAATACTTCCTGCGCCAGCAGGTCACCCTGGCCAAGGCGGAGGCTTTCATGGAAGAGATGATGACTGGTCAAAAGGTTATCAAGGTCTTCTGTCATGAAGAAGGTGCCAAGGCCGACTTTGATAAAGTCAACGGCGAGATCTTTTATAACGCGCGCAACGGCAATCGCTTTGCCAACATTTTGATGCCCCTGCTGGGCAATATCGGCAACGTGATGTACGTTGTGGTGGCCCTGGTGGGCGGTGCGTTGCTGCTGACTGATGTATCCAACATCAGCCTCTCGGGTATGGCCTTCAGCATCAGCATCGTGGTACCGTTCCTGAACATGACAAAACAGTTCGCCGGCTCTATCGGCCAGATATCCAACCAGATTAACATGGTCATTATGGGTCTTGCAGGTGCGCACCGCATCTTCGCCCTGTTGGATGAGCAGCCCGAGACTGACGCGGGCTACGTCACTCTGGTGAATGCGCGCGAGAAAGCC
>CAJFUK010000043.1 GCA_904420125.1 Candidatus Falkowella caecavicola
ACAAAAGGAGGTTTTCTTTCTTCATTATCGCCAATAGGCTTCTTTTCTACCACTCGCCTAGCGAGTGGTTTTCTTCATACAAAAAAGGGATGCCCTGATGGGCATCCCTTTTTTAAATGAATTAAAATTTCTTTTTTACTGGATGTATGGATCACAAGCCTATACTAATGTTTTTATTTTTTCGGGCAGAAATCATTGTTTGATGCACAGGTACATCGGATATAACCGCTGCCTTTTGCAATAACAACTGTCATTCCATTTTTGTACACACGCAAAAAACAAACATTAGAACAGGTTGCAAACTCTTCCATTCAATTTATTTAGAAACTTTCTTCACAAGAACAACCGCACCTGCTGCCAATGCCAATGTTGTCATCGCAACAGCAATGCCTGCATCGCCGGTTGCCGGTGCAGAAGATGTTGTGCTGCTGGTAGAAGATTCAACCGGCGTGCTGCTTTCTGCCTGAGATTCTTCAACAGAAGACTCCGGTGCTGTGGAAGACTCTTCTACAGACTCTTCAGAAGATTCAACCGGTGTACTGCTCTCTTCCTGAGATGTTTCCGGAGCAGCGCCTTCTTCAGCTACTGCCACATTATCCAGATAAGCGATCTGTGCTGCGCCGCCGCTGATACCATATTCGATTGCGCTGACATCCTGACCGCTAACACCATCTTTAAACGGCTGTGCAGTCATCAGTGCTGTGCCCAAATCCGCACCCTGTTCTGCCATATATACATCAAAGGACTGGCTGGCAAAATCAATGACGAATTTAAAAGAATAATACTTGTTGAGCTCAATTGGAGCAATGGTCGGGTTACCGTTTGCACCATTCAGTCTGGCAACAAACTCATCTGTACCGCTGCCATCGTCATAGTGGTTGAAAAGCATATCCATCTGGATAATCGGAACGTTGCCGTTGCTGTCAATACGAACAAAAGCCGGGGAGTTTCCTGTATCCTGTGTGATCTTCATATCAAACGAAACAACAACTTTGTCTGCAGCAACTGCATCAAAACCGCGCAGAATAGAAGCAGAACTTCCTCCATCCGGATCGTTGGTTACTGTCAGCGCGCCGGCATCGATACCCAAAACCAAGTCGCCGCCGCCGTTAAAACCGCTTGCTTTATCCCAAGCTTTTCCCTCGTCAGAATTGTTAAATGCAGCGGTATCTGCATAAGAATCAAAATTCTCGGCATAGCCTGCAGCAGCCGAAACAGATGTTGCTGCCATGGATGTTACAACTGCAGCAGAGCATACAACTGCTAAAATTTTCTGGATCTTGCCCATTTTTATGTTTCCTCCTTAATCATTCATGGATTTTTGTCCCGTTTGCTTTCTGCCCCCTGCATGGGCCAAAAATCCGCTCCGGTTTCTAGTACCGGATATTATTCCAACGATATGAAACTGTCTTTTAGAAAACAATTTTTATCGTTATGGATAAAGTGATAAGATCGTAAAGGTTGCTATCAAGGCAAGACTAGCCATGACGCTCAACCCGGAATTGCAGGCCGCAATTCACTATTTAGAAACCTTTTTTACTAAAACAACAGCGCCTGCCGCCAAAGCCAGTGTTGTCATAGCCACAGCAATACCTGCATCACCGGTCGCCGGTGCAGAAGATGTTGTAGCTGTAGAAGACTCTGCTGCCGGTACAGAAGAGTCAACCGGCGTGCTTGCTTCTTCTGACGTTTCTACAGAAGTTGTTCCGTCTGATACAACCGTCACAGTCGTATCCTGACCGCCGGTTGTCACCATTTTGCTTCCTGTTTCATATGTAGCCGTCCATATACCATCTGTTTCTTCAACGGATACAACCAGCTTTCCGTCTGTAAACTGATCCAGATCAATTTTCAACGGATTCTCTTCTGCGGTAAAGAGCGCCAGCCATTCGTTAGCCGCATTATTACCGGAAACCATAGTCGGAATGCCAGTAAAGGTTGCCGGATCCTGGCCCTCTCCCCAGCCGGTAATGGTAAAATGATACTTCAAATAACCGTCGCGGTCCGAAGTCACTGCCGGGAAATCCCCAGCCCACATACCGTACTGAATCATATCATCATCTTCATACAGATAAGGACACCATGCAGCCAGTTTCACTGTATTGGGATCCAATGTATTTCCCTTATAATAAATGGTAACATCCAGCGGCAGATCATCCAGTGTAATGGCTCCAACCATGCTGACCGCAGAGAAGAGCATGATCACCGCAACAAAAACTGCCATACTTTTCTTCATGAGTTTTTTCATCGTAAGTCTCTCCTTACCCGCTTTTCTGTTGATTCTATACCGGACTCTTCGATAGTACTTGCTGAAAAATTCGATATATTTCGGCTTTAATTTTGGACAAGTATGCAGACTGCATAAACAAAATATGTAAATTTTTACAATTTACATAAAATCTGCCCCTATATCGATTTTATTATACCGCATCCCTCTAAATTTTGCAAGTGGCAAATCAAATATTTTGCCTTTCCTTTTTTATCCTCATTATTTCCTTTCTGGGCGGATAAATCATAAGTTTTAGGTTAAAAATAATTTTTTACTTAATTTTATTCAAAATAGGAATTGACTTTAGCCTCTATTTATGCTATATATTGGTGTAAAGTCAGAAAAACATCATTTGTCCTGAGTAAAGGAGTATCATCATGCCGATTCTTTATTATGAACAACAGAAGATTTTCAAACTGGATACCCCCCATACTACTTATGCGATACAGGTAACGAAATATGATTTTATTTCTCATCTGTATTATGGAAAAACCATTCAGGATCTGGATCTGAGTTATTTAAATGAACCATTCTGCTGGGATCTTGGAAACGCACCTGTAGAAAACAGGGAAATGCCGGTCTCGCTGGACCGTTTGCCCTTAGAGTATCCCTGCAGCGGCATCTCTGATTTTCGGGAACCTGCGCTGCAAATTCTGGATGACAACGGACAGTGTGTATGCGATATCCGCTATACCGGCCACCGAATTTATCCTGGAAAGCCCGGCATCACCGGGATGCCGGCTACATTTGCAGGAACGGCAGACGCTACTACGCTGGAAATCGACGGTATTGATCCGGTGCTGAATCTGAAGGTAACGCTGATATATACGGTGTTTGAAAAACTGGACGCCATCACCCGCAGCGTACGAATGACCAACCAGTCTGAAAAAAATATCCGGCTCCAGAGAGCTTTGTCCCTATGCCTTGATCTGCCACATGAAAAAATGGATATGATTCATCTTTCCGGAACGTGGTCACGGGAACGCGCTGTACAGCGGCATCCGCTTCATTCCGGAAAACAGGCGGTGGATTCTCTGCGCGGCGCATCCAGCCATCAGCAAAATCCTTTTATTGCACTGGCCGCCCCGCATGCGGATGAAGACCAGGGGGAAGTATACGGCTGCAGCTTTGTCTACTCCGGCAGTTTTTATGCAGAAGCAGAGGTGGATCAGTTCCGGAAAACCCGGCTTGTGATGGGCATCCACCCGCACGATTTTTCCTGGCTGCTGGCGCCGGCACAAACCTTCGAAACACCGGAGGCTGTTCTGGTGTATTCCGACGCAGGCCTCGGAAAAATGTCCCGCACTTTTCATGACCTGTATCGCGGACATCTGATTCGCAGCCCCTATAAAGATATTAAACGCCCGGTTTTAGTCAATAACTGGGAGGCGACATACTTTCAGTTTGATACGGAAAAAATCCTTTCTATTGCCCGTGATGCAGCGGAACTGGGCATGGATATGTTTGTGCTGGATGACGGCTGGTTTGGCCATCGTGACAGCGACAACAGCAGTTTGGGCGACTGGTTTGTCTATGAGCAGAAACTGCCCGGCGGCCTGAAACATCTGGTGGATACAATCAATCAGATGGGACTGAAATTTGGGCTGTGGTTTGAACCGGAAATGATTTCTCCGGATTCAGATCTCTACCGTGCCCATCCGGACTGGTGCATTCATGTACAGAACCGCACCCGAAGCCTGTCCCGCACGCAGCTTGTATTGGACATGAGCCGTCCGGACGTTCGTGCTTATCTTTTTGAACGGATTTCTGCTATTCTTTCTTCTGCCAATATTGAATATGTAAAATGGGATATGAACCGGACAATTTGTGAACCGGGAAGTGCCTATCTTCCTGCAGAACGACAGGGAGAACTGAAACATCGGTATATTCTTGGGGTATATGCGCTGATGGAACAAGTCCTGCAGGCTTTTCCCAAACTATTACTGGAAAATTGTGCGGGCGGCGGTGGAAGGTTTGACCCTGGCATGCTCTATTACAGCCCACAGATCTGGACATCCGACAATACCGACGCCATAGACCGTCTGCGTATCCAGCACGGAACGTCCTATGTCTATCCGGTCTCCGCTATCAGCGCGCATGTCAGCGCTTGTCCTAACCATCAGACCGCACGGACCGTTTCCCTGAAAACACGGGCGCAGGTTGCACTCTGCGGGACATTCGGCTATGAACTGGACCTGAACCAGCTTTCACAGGAAGAAAAGGAAGAGATTAAGGAACAGATCCGGGAATACCATCAGTATAACGACCTGATCCGTTCCAGCGATTATTACCGTCTGGGCGATCCTTTTCATGAGGAACACTGGGATGCCTGGCAATTTGTTTCCAAAGATCAATCCGAAACGCTGTTCCAATATATCCAGGTGCGTGCCGAAACCAATGCGCCTGTACGCAGAATCCGGCTCAAAGGACTAAATCCGGCCTTACGTTATACCGATTCTGCGACCGGAAAAACCTATTACGGAAGCACGCTCATGCACGCCGGCATCGTAATTCCGGGCCTTTGGGGAGATTACGCCCCCTATCGGCTGCATTTGCAGTCCGTACCGCCGACGGATCCAGCATCCTGTCAGACGAAGTAAAACGAATATGGACAGACGATGAAGCGTATAACGAAGACAAAAACAGGGGTACAGTTTCTGGACTGTACCCCTGTTTTGCAGTTATTTCTTTTCTCGAAAACATATTGCCGCCGCTGCTGTTTTCAGACCTTTTTCGCAAATAGCGGGCGGCATGTAAAACTTATGCGTATTTGGTACATACCAGTAATGCATGACCTGCAAGACCTGTACAGCTTTCACTGCTTGCCATTTTATCATAAATCGGCCGCATCAACTCAAACCGCTCATCCGTCATATCATTGACAAATTTCGCTGCAAACATAAAATTAGTCCCTAAATTTTTGATCTTCCCCAGACCGTATTGTGCTGCCATCTCTTCTATCTCCGCAGGCATTGTATAATAAAACAGGCCGGGGCGCAGATCATCCGTTCCCTGTTCAAACACATATTCGGTCGCTTCTGCATTCGGATAAATATGCCGCTCGTCGTCATAGGCAACACAAGAGCCCGCATACGTGCCAACCGAAACAATATAGGCAAACGCCAGTATGCCGCCGGGTTTACAAATCCTGGCCGCTTCTGAAAAAGCACATTTTCGCTCATCCTCCGGCAGATGGTACATCGGCCCCAACGATAAAACAACGTCGAAGCTACTATCAGGGATATGTCCCAGATTTGTAGCGTCTCCTACCTGACAGGATACATTTTTTAAATTTCGTTCTTCAATCCGCTGGTGAAACAGTTCAATATGCGGCGGGAAAAGGTCGATACCGACATACTCCCGGCATTGATCTGCATAGTAAAACCCATAATACCCTGTTCCGCAGCCGATCTCCAATACACGGTCATTTTTAGTGATTAATCCTTCTAAATGTTTTTTGGTGTAGTGAAATTCCAGGGCGTCATTCCTGGAAGAGTTTTCTCTTCCATTTTCGATTTTATATCGGTACTTTTCAAATACTTGATCCTGATTACTGGACATCCAGCGTCCCTCCCATGGCATCTTTCTCCACCTGACAGTCTCGCCGACAGAACCTCTGGCCAAGTATATTGCCGGTACCCGCAGACAGATGCCAATTTTCTCCGGCAGCGCTGATTCTACGCCATTCAACAGATCAACAGAAGGCAGCCCTTCTAACACTTTGCTGTCCTGTCATCGAAAGAACCCTGTGGACAGCGCATATTATTCGGCCAGTTCCGCCCACTCTTCCATCAAAACGGACAGCTGATTTTTTTTGGCTTCCAGTTCCTCACACAGGATGCGCGCCGCTTCATAGTCTGTAAATGTATCGGCATCCGTCAGTTTTTTCTCCATGTCTGCGATCTCTGTTTCTGCCTGTTCAATCAGCGTTTCCACCTCGCGCAGGCGCTGACGGCGTTTGGCCGCTTCAGCGCGTTGTTCTTTGGAACGATACGCCGTTTTGTTTTCCTGAAGCAGGCGCTCTGCCTTTTTCTCCTGCTCCTGGGCCTCGATCTGTTCTGCCTGTTCCTGCGCCTTACGTCTATAGTACTCGTAGTTTCCATCATAGACAGCGATTCCCTCGGATAGGACCTCCACAATACGGGTGGGCACCTTATTTAACAAATACCGGTCATGAGAAACAAAAATCAACGTACCTTCATATTCCAGCAGCGCTTCCTCCAGCAGTTCTTTTGAAGCCAGATCCAGATGGTTGGTTGGTTCGTCCAGAATCAGCACATTGGAACGCTCCTGCATGATAATCGCAAAGCAAAGCCGTGCCCGCTCTCCGCCGCTGATCACGCCGACCTTTTTATAAACATCTTCTCCAACAATGCGGACGCCGGCAAGCGCCTTGCGGATTTCCAATTCCGTTTTATTTTTATAGCGGTCCCAAAGCTCGTCAATGACCATTTTATCCGGATGCAGCCCAGCGTTTTCCTGCTCATAATAACTGATGGTTACATTGCCGCCCCAGCGGATCCGGCCCTTTGTATGAGGAAGCAGGTTCTGAATCGTCTTTAGAAAAGAGGACTTGCCAATCCCGTTCTCTCCGATAATCGCCACCCGCTCGCCCCGCCGGACTGTCAGAGAAATATCGCGGCAGAGGGTCTTGGGCGGATCCCCCACACTAACATCCAGATCCTGTACCGTCAGTACTTCCTGATGCGGTTCCTGCAGAATTCCAAACTGAAAATGTGCTTTTTTGATATCCCCGGGCGGGCGGTCCAGCCGTTCCATCCGTTCCAGCGCCTTCTGACGCCCCTTTGCCATGGACGAAGTAGAAGCACGGGTGATATTTTTCTGTACATACTCCTCCAACGCAGCGATTTCTTCCTGCTGCGCTTCATATTCTTTCCAAAGACGGTTCATCCGCTCTTCTTTAAGCACTGTATATTTGGAATAATTTCCGTTATACCGCACCAATTCCCCGCGCTCCAGCTCATAAATTGTATCGACCACTGTATCCAGAAAATACCGGTCATGCGAGACAACCAACAACGCGCCCCGATAGCTTTTCAGATATTCTTCCAGCCAGCCCAGTGTTTTAAAGTCCAGATGATTGGTTGGTTCGTCCAGAATCAACAGATTCGGCTCTTCCAGCAACAGTTTAGCCAATGCAAGCCGCGTTTTTTCGCCGCCGGACAGCGTTGAGATCATCGTATCAGACGGTTTGTCTCCAAAGCCCATGCCATTGAGAATCATCTTAATTTTAACTTCGATTTCGTATCCGCCGTTCTGCTCAAAATAAGATTGAAGGCGTGCATACTCTTCGGCCGCGCAAGGATCAGACGCCATGCAACCGGCAAGCTTTTCCATCCGGCTTTCTGCATCCAACAGTTCCTGAAACACGCTTAACATTTCACGCTGAATGGTATTTTCCCTGGAAAGCCCGCTGTGCTGTTCCAGAAAGCCCAGCGTCATACCGGAAGAACGGTTTACTTCTCCATCATCCCATTCAAGCTTTCCCGCAATAATATTTAAAAGGGTAGACTTTCCCGCCCCGTTGACGCCAATCAGGCCGGCGCGGGTATTTTCTTCAATCTGCATACAGACATTTTTCAGCACAGGCTTGTCTGCAAAACTTTTATTTAAATTTTCAATGGACAACAACATATTTCTTTCCTCATCCTGCAAGCATTCTTTTTTATTATAAACAGAAACCGGCCAGCTTGCAAGCGCTTCGAGGCAAAATTTTCCGCTTAACGGATCATAGTACCCATGATGGACTGTGTTTACTGATACCGCACCGCGTCTATCCACATTTTCCCGGTTTTATCCCGTACCAGTGTAATTTCCTGGCCCAAAGCGGTATCGCCGGAGCGGTCGGAAAGGAGTACGTTGACCAAAAAGCTCTGGGTACTGCTATCATAAAACGGATCCGAAATCTGCATTAAAAGAAACGGCGCATATTCTGTCCGATCAAAGTCCTTGCCATCCCCGTCTGTAAAGACATCCTGTATGTATTGTTCTGTAAAAATTTCTTCCACCGGCGTATCCATCATTCCATACTGTAAAAATAACATCTGAAAGACGGCGGGATAACATTCTGCCCGAAGCGCCATTCCGGCATCATCTCCGGTATTGTCCTCTCCCATCTGCGCCAACAGAGCATCCAACTCCGCCTGCAGATCTTCCGTCTGCTTTTCCGCCTGTTGTAAACTTTCCTCCAGTTCCTGCAGTTCGGACAGTCTTTCCTGATTCTCCTGACTAACTGTCTCCAAGGACGTAATATACTCCTGCGAAACCATTTGTGCCTCCTGCAGTGAACGGTGTTGGATAACCGTAAAAATGAGCGCAGCCGCCAAAATCACAATCACACCAATAGAAATAATCTGATAAATTCGGTTTGTTTTCGACATAGCATTTCCTCCTTCTGCATAAAACGTCCTTTTTCATCGAATGGATATGCCCTTAACCATTGAGGGCAAGGGCAGGTTTATGTACTTAACCTAAAACCAGCATTGTGCCGGTGATGTGCTCATAGATGCCGATACTGATGACGGCAAGCCCCAATAAAGCGGTATATACAGCAAAAATCCGGAACCGGTCGCTTTTGATCAACCAGGAAACCATTTGAATCGCTAAAAATCCGACAACCGCCGCTGTTACAAAGCCCACAATCATGGGCGCCACGCCGATCTGCGCGCTGGCAGCGGATGCAGACGGGATTTCCGTAAGAATCCCGCCCAGAATAGCCGGAATGCCAAGGATGAAACTGAATTGTACCGCCGTCTCTCTGGAAAAGCCACAGAACAGCCCGGAGGTAATGGTAGACCCGGAGCGGGAAACGCCCGGCAAAAGAGCAACACCCTGAAAAACACCCACGGTAACCGCATTGCGGACATTGATCTGACCAATCGTCTTTTTGCCTTTCACACACCGGTCGGACAAAAATAACAGCAATGCCGTATAGAGAAAACAAAAGCCCTCTACCAAAATATCCTGGTCGGAAGCAACTTTTTCAAAAAAATCCTTGAACAGATAAAACGGAAGCAACGGCAACAAAGAAATAAAGAGCATGATGATCATGTTCCGCTCCGGATTCCTGTCCCGAAAATGAAAGCGACCGGTAAAAATGTCTTTAACCATCCGGAAGAACTCCAGAATCAGCCTTCCAATCAGTTGACGAAACGCTAAAAATACCGCCACTAAAGTTCCTGCATGCAGTAAAATGGAAAAAAACACTGCGTTTTCTCCATTCTGACTCGTAAAATGCTGAACCAATGACAGATGACCCGAACTGGAAATCGGCAGGAACTCACTTAATCCCTGTACGAGACCCTGAATAATTGCCTCCCAAATTGACACAGTAAACCCTCCAGATGATAAAATAAAGACAAATCCTTTGACAGAGATGCTTCTATAAACGAGAACATGTATAACGCGCATACATGGAATCCACCGATCATATCTATGTAGACCGGCTGGCAGGCCAGCCGATTAAATCGCTACAGGGAATCCGGACGCTGATCCCGCAGAAGAGCGCCGGCCTGATAGGACGGATTCAAATAGTCGCAAGGGTCGGTACTGAATAAAGCGCTGACCCGAAACCCGCCAGGTTCCCATACGCCTTTGAATATTCTGCCCTGGCTGTTATAATACTGAAATTCATCTGGCTGCGGATGGTACGGATCAAAGAGCACTTCGTTCAGATCAAGAATGGTGTGGAGCGGCATTCTGCTCTCCCCCCTTGTTTTTTTCAGATTCCAGCCGATCGATTTCTCCATCCAGATATTCGATTGCGTCAGCCAAACTGCCCAGACTGTCGATTAACCCCTCTTCTACGGCCCGCTGCCCGTCCAATACAGTTCCTACATCCATCATCAGCTCTCCGGTTGTCATCATCAGCTCCCGAAAACGGGATCCGGAAATACTGGAGTTATCGGTGACAAATCGAACAATCCGTTCCTGCATCTTGTCAAAATAAGACAGCGTCTGGGGCACACCCAATACCAGGCCGTTCATTCGGACTGGATGAATGGTCATGGTAGCAGACGGGACAATATAAGAGCGCTTGGCAGAAACTGCCAGAGGAACACCGATCGAATGGCCGCCGCCCAGTACCAGCGATACTGTAGGTTTCCGCATGCCCGCGATCAGTTCAGCGATCGCCAACCCCGCCTCTACATCTCCGCCAACTGTGTTAAGCAGAATAACAAGACCTTTAATATTGGGATCCTGCTCAATGGCAACCAGCGCCGGCATGACATGTTCATATTTTGTTGTTTTATTCTGAGGCGGCAGGATATAATGTCCTTCTACCTGTCCGATAATGGTCAGACAGTGTATCATATGCTTGCCCTGGGTGGTAACAGAACCACTTTGAATAATTTGCTGAGAAGTTTCCTGATTTGGCATTTCTTCTGTGGATTCTTCCGGGGGCTGATCATTGAAACAATTTTTCAGCTTCTTTTCCGGCATAAACAGACCTCCTTTTTTCATACAGTTAGTCTGCCAGCCGGACAAGCGGATTATTCGTTTGATCCATCTGTCTGCCATATAAGTGTAACATAAACCGGCGATTGTTACAATGAAAACCGGGAAAAAATGTTTTCCCTGACCTTTTCTGCATAAAAAATTCTTTTTCCTGCAAAATAAAATCGAAAACTGCGTATATTCATGAAAGGAGGCGCGCCGAATGAACCTGATCCCCTGCAGCGAAGATTGTGCCCATCAGAAAGAAGGCTACTGTCGTCTGAGTACGGCAGATGCCCCAAGTCCTGTTCCGATTGACGGGTGCTGTTATTTTACACCGGCAGGCTCTAAAACACAGACAATGCCTGCAAAAAAATCTTCTGAAAAGAACTGACCTTCTGATTTCTTGCAGAATAAATTCGGGAAAAATTTGTTTACAGCAGGGCAAATATATGGTATACTAAAAGTAAATTATCTGATATTGGGACGTTTGACAAAAAGAAAGGCCTGCTTTTACACATAAAATCAGACCTTGTTATTTTTTCATCAAAATTCTGCAGAAAGAGAGGAATCGATATGTCTGAAAATACAAGTGTAAAAGAGCCTTGTTTCTTTACCTATAAGGGAAAACCTCTGGTACGAAAAGGAGATACCATTTATTACGGCGATATGCGTGACCAGTATGTGGTGATGATGAAGATTAAAAACAATCAAAAATTTCAGGATTTGAATCTGGCTGACCAAGTCACCGTGCAGCTTCTCGCCACAGATCCCACTCTTCCGCCGCAGGAAATGATCAGAAAAAAAAGCGAGAAAAAAAGTCTGTATGGAGCTATTGAAATTGCCAGTATCTGGCTGGAACGGGAACTGGAGAAAAAGTAGCTGTGTAAAAAGACCTGAACGGCTTTGGGCGTTCAGGTCTTTTTATACTCTCCGTAAAAACTTGACGCGGCAGGCTCTTACACATACATTCGAAATCCAGGAACCATTATATGGCGTCTTCCCCGTATAGGTCTCTGATCCGTTGGAAGATCCGCTCCTTCATGGCCTCCCCTTCCTCCGGTGTTAAAGCTGAACCATTTTCGTTTGCTTTGCGCCAATCTGCCATATTCAGTTCCATGAATTCCGGATATCCCGCATTAAGCTTTGAAAACGTCTCCACATCATTAACGTCCAGACACCTGTTTAGACAGGACAGAAACAACGGGTAGTCCATGGGGATCTCGCCGCGGATTGCCGCAAGTTGTTTGTCGCTATAAATTTCCTGTTTCTTTCGATTTCCTTTTGTGTTTGCAGTCATTTGTCTTTTCTCCTTTCTATTGACTTGATTAAACTGTAACATATTATGGATATTTTCACAATAGGTTTTTCGATTTTGATCATATCCGGCTTCAGATTCTTTTTAAGCACTTATGCCATATAAAGGCATCATAAAAGAGAGACGCTTCGTAAGGAAGCGCCTCCCTTTTCGGCTTTTACAATCAATAGGAATAACGGAATGACGGTAAAATGCTGTTGAAATTCAGGAACGAAAACCGCACCAGTTCTCCTTGAAATCAGACAGCTTTTCAGCAAGTGACAGAAGTGGATAAATCAGCAGCGGGAACTTATGATCCCCCCAATGACTGTAAATGTAAATCCTTTCTCCTGTTCCCATATCGACCATCTGTTTTCTGGAAAGGGAATACTTTACCATCAATTCCAGGGCTTTTTTCGCGTTCTCTTCCTGGATTCCGCATTTTGCACTCACAGAGGGAAGCGTGTAGGACACGCCGCGATTTTCCAACTGGTATTTCATGATTTTACGCACATCTGGATTGGCAAGCATATACAGAAAATCAGCTGCGTTTTCCTTGCCAAGCAACTCTGCTGAGGCATCGGAATCCGCGATATAGACCACGGCCAAATCCCTGTCGGCATAGACACCCCGCTGCATAGAAACAAAACCGGTGTGCTGATCT
>CAJFUK010000044.1 GCA_904420125.1 Candidatus Falkowella caecavicola
CACCTGGAATCGGATGGTCAAAGTTTCATCCTCCGGGAATATTTCCCCAATTGGGACACGGCAAAAAATATTTGCCTGGCTCATCATTGTACCCTCTTTCTCCATTGTCTGTTTGTCGCCGGTCTTTCTGGCCGAAAAACGCCCAAACACTTCCGGTCCATTATCCTTTACTATACCATACACAGCTAAAAAGTCAACCATATGCTGCACTGGCCCCTTTTTAAGATAAGTAGTGATGGCCTGAACTCCGTCGGTTTCACCAAATAGCGTGTCCTAACTTGAGAACAGCCAATTTAGCTGTTGATTATGCTTTGTAGAAAGCATTATTATATAATAAAATAAAAAATTATAACAGGGCAACAAATCGTAATTTAGGAGGACAACAACATGGAATTCTATGAGGCTGTTAGCAAAAGGAGAACTGTGCGAGAGTTTTTGAATCAAGAGGTCGATTTTCAAATTATCAAAAGGATTTTGGAAGCTGGCAATCAGGCTCCTACTTGGAATCACAATCGAAATTGGAGTTATATCATATTGAGAACGGATGAAGAAAAAGAGTTCGCATTTGAATATGCAAAGAAGATCGCCGACAAGTTTGATGCCGACAAGTATCTGAATACGCCAAGACCATATCCGACTACGCTTGCCCAGAAAATGTACGCTTATGCAATGCCGAGGCAGTATACGATGTTAAAGGACGCACCGTATGTGGTGATTCCCGTCTTTAAGTGTAAAGAGCTGAATGGCGAGTACGTATCTAAGCTGAATCCATTCTCCACCATCTGGTGCGTAATAGAAAATATATTTCTTGCGGCAACAGCGGAGGGGTTGGCCTGTTCCATGAGAATCCCGCTCAATGAAGAACATGATATTGTAAAGAAAAAGCTGAAGGTGCCGCCAACCTATATGATACCCGTATTTATTGGGATTGGATATGCTGATCCTAATGAGGTTGAACTTGAACAAAATGTTGCTGATCTTACGAAACAGATTCATTTTGGAAGGTGGAAATAAAGGTGATATAATGGAACCAATTATAAAAGTAATAGAAGTAAAAAGCGTTTTGACAAAATCGAACCTGCCGGTCAGCGATTACTCAATCAACCCTTATGTGGGATGCACCCATGCCTGCAAATACTGCTATGCAAGCTTTATGAAAAGATTTACGAACCATTCGGAGGAGTGGGGAGCATTTCTTGATGTAAAGTACTGGCCAGAAATCAGAAAACCAAAGAAGTATGCCGGGAAAGAGCTATTTTTTGGTTCAGTTACCGACCCATACAATCCGCAGGAAGAAACCTATAAAAGAACCCGTTCCTTACTGGAGCAGCTAAAGGGAGTGGGATTAAACTAAGTATTCAGACAAAATCTGACCTGGTATTGGCGAGACATAGATCTCATCAAAACTTTCCCAGAGGCAAGGATAGGGTTTTCCATCAATACATTGGACGAGAGTTTCAAAAACGATATGGATATGGCAGTCAGTATAGAAAGACGACTTGAGGCAATGAAAAAGCTTCATGCGGAGGGCATTAAAACTACCTGTTTTATCTCTCCTATTTTTCCAGGAATTACAAATGTAACAACCATCATCAACAGGGTAAAGGATCAGTGCCAGCTTGTCTGGCTGGAAAACTTAAATCTGCGTGGAAGCTATAAAAAAGTCATTATGGATTATGTCTGTAGTAAGTATCCAGAGCTTGTTCCACTTTACGAAGAAATTTATGATTAAGGCAGTCGTTTGTATTAGGAATTATTGGATAATTCTATCGGAGAGTACACGTCCAAAAACGAGCTGGAATATATCAGGGATGACGATACTATGCAAAAGAGATTTTATGATCCGCCAACAGTCGTGAACTTTTTCTATCATGAAGAAGTGAAGAAGTCTGCAAAGAGCAGTAAATAAACATCATTTTAACTAAGAGCAGTTATTTTCAATCAGAAAACAACTGCTCTATTCTCTTGATTGTAAGTAGAACGGAGCGGCCAGCCCTGATGAAATCAAGGAAGGCCCAAGTGAAATTGACTGCCGACGGTATGCTGTCTGGATTTCCGTCAATCTGACGGGAATTTTCAATTTTCCTTGAAATCACTACCTTCCTTGAAAAGGGAGCTGCACTGGCCAATGGGTGCCCTTCTGTTTGAACGACGATTACGCAGCTCCTAATGAACAAACTTTTCCTCCATGTCCTCCGATGCCGCGGGTGCCGGATCGCCTGTTTCCCAGATAACCGTCTGGGTGTTGCCGTCATCATAAATAATTGTGCCGTCTTCTCCGGGATGAATCGCCCAGTAGGTATTGCTGAAGGGGGGCCTATCATCCGGATTCCCTCCCGGCTGGCTGGATTCTTCCAAAGATGTCAGGTAAGGGCGCGCCAGCCAGAATGTGTTTTCATGCGCTTCAAAATAGGTAACTTGATACCCGTCTGTTACTCTAGCGTTAAAAATAATCCGGCCATCCGACAGGGTCTGAAAGTCAGAAAACACGATCTGGTCCACCGGTACTCGGGCATTGGGTTCCCACCGCAGATAACGGTATACAAACGTCCCCAGCATGTATAAAAGCAGTGCGCAGATGACGCTGATCACTGAGATCCAAACCTGTTTTTTTCGCAGTGTGCTTGCCAACCGTGCAAAAGAAATTTTTGGTTTTGGCAGTGATTGAGCCGGAAGCTGCTGTCTGTATGTCTGCTCTTTTTCCCGGCATGCGTCGCATTCTTTCAAATGCCCTTCCACAAACGCTGCTGTTTCCTCCTGACAAACGTGGTCAATATACAGCGGAAGTAGATCTTGTACGACAGAACAAATAGATTTCATCGTCATTCTCCTTTCATTTTTTCGATCAGTTTGGCTTTCGCCCGATGGTAGGTTACACGCGCCCAGCTTTCCGTCCTCTGAAACAGGGCTGCAATCTCAGAAAAGGGCAGTTCACTGAAAACCCGCAGGGAAAACACTTCCCGATAGGGCTCCGGCAATCCATGCAGCGCCCGGTGCAACCGCAGTGCATCATCCCGGTCGCAAATCGCTTTCTCCAGGTCTTCATGACTTTCCTGTTCTTGCGGCATATTGCCTCGTCGTTTTTGTTTGCGGCAATGCGTGAAGTAGAGATTTTTGGCGATTTCGCATAACCAGCTGCGCAGACTGCTGCGTCCGGCAAAATGGTGATAGTCTTTTAACGCTTTAAAAAAGGTCTCCTGGGTGATCTCTTCCGCTAAGACAGGATCTCTGCAAAGGGCCAGCACATAAGCGTTGACTTCCTGAAAATAACGGATGTACACTTCTTCAAAATTTTTCATCGTCCTTCCTCCCTGCATCCATAAGACGCGCTGACCCGTCTTTTGTTACAAATTTTTTCATCAATCGGTCTGTTCGGGAAACACTCGGTGACAGTCTGGACCGGCATCTGTCTTTTTTTGCCCGATACAGGATCTGAATCATCGTATCCGTACCCGGCGTTTTTGCCTCCTGTCACTTAATCCTCTGCCATGCCCGATCTTTGATAGCGAAACGCCGATACCGGCCTGGTATCGGCGTTTGATTGTGAATAGTCTTGCCTGATTCAATGCCGGGCTCTTGCCGGTACAATCTAATTCTACCCCCATCATCGTTATGAAGCTGAATAAAAACGTTAAGGGCCAACCATGGAACGGGGCTCAAAAAATAAAAGTAAATATGTTGATGATATCAAGAAAATTTAACCTTTCTTCCATAAATCCAATTGAGGTAATTGCTCTTCAAGCACGGCCTGCATTTCCTGCTGTGTACATTGATGAATTGAGGATAAGTGCGGAACTAAAAAGTCCATCAGTTCTTGCAGAGAATGGTATACAAGTTCGCCGTCTTTATAGCACCATTTACAATATTCTTCATTAAATTCACCGTTTGTTTCCCGGCTGATCGAATCATCATCCAGGGGCATGCCGCAGCATTGGCAAATTAAATGCCGAGGCGCGCCCAGCAAAGTATTAACAGAAACGTTATAAGTTTTTGAAATGAGTTTTAATGTGTCTATTTGGGGAATTGTCTCACCTGTTTCCCAGCGGGAAACAGCTTGCCTGGTAACAAATCATTTTTTAGCCATTTCATCTTGCGATAAATTATTTTTCTTTCTAATTTCAAGTATCACATCTTTTGTTTCCATAGGATCACCCTCTTTTTTTCATTATATACCAGAAGCAAACAGTAAGCAAGCAACCGCTTGTTACAGTAAAGAAACCGGCTTTTGACAGCAACCGGCTGTTTCGATACGACCTGGCGAAAAAGTGTGATGCTGCGTCCTGCTTTATAAGCCGCACGCTTTTGGTGTCTCTCGCACTTGAATCCCTTCCGTTCCCACACAGAACAAAAATCCCCGCCGTGAATGGCAGTGAGCGATAAAAAAGGACTATAATCAGACACTGACCGACGCCAAATGGGAGCGAAAAGTGACAAACGCCGGTCGGATAGAGCTGCTATTGACATAGCCTCTTTCTTTGTCCTGTGCAAATTTTCAATATTGGAAGGACATGCGACTGGCAGAAGGTAACTGCCCGGGAGAACGGCATGGGATCCGTCAACCAGCATTGGCGGGAAAACCACTCAATATGGCAAACATGGATCTGTTTGCGTTGTCATCCAGCTTGAAAACCTTCTAATATTCGTATATAATATAAATATCGAATCGGATCTGTGCGAGTGGAGCTGCATAAAAAATGATATTTCCACAAGCAGGAGGTCTGATCCATGAGCGTATTGCCAGGGCAGTGTGCTTTTGCCATGGATGGACAATTCCTAAAACAGAAAAAACAAGCCCCACAAAAAATGCAAAGGCGGTGACTGATACATGTATAACCCACAACTGGAAACCTTTTTGCGTGTGGCAGATGCGGGCAGCTTCAACAAAGCCGCTGAGGAGGCTTATATTACCCCTACTGCAGTTATCAAACAGATCAATCTTTTGGAAAATTCCTTAGAGGTGAAACTGTTTGAACGGACGCATCGGGGATTGATTTTAACAAAGGCCGGAAGATCCCTGTACCAAGATACAAAGTATATCATCCAGTATTGCAGGGATTCGGTGACGCGGGCAAAAAACGCTATGCAGGAGGATACCAATGTGATACGGATCGGAAGTTCCCCGATGACGCCCGCCCAGCTTCTGATGCAGCTATGGCCGAAATTTCAGGAGTATTGCCCTGATATGAAATTCCAGATTATCCCCTTTGAGAACACGCCGGAAAATGCGAGAGAAATTTTAGGGAACCTTGGGAAAAATATTGATGTTGTGGGCGGTATTTTTGATGAGACCATGCTGGACTTGAGGAAGTGCGCCGGACTGGAATTATCCCGTGAACCGTTTTGCTGTGCAGTTTCTATCCACCATAGGCTGGCGGCAAAAGACAGATTGCAGATACAAGACCTGTATGGTGAAAATCTGATGCTGATGCACCGGGAGTGGAGCCATTATGTCGATCAGCTTCGGGACGATCTCTGGAAAAATCACAGTCAAATTCATATCATAGATTTTGATTTTTACGATATGAATGTGTTCAACCGCTGTGAAAACAGCAATGATGTGCTGTTGGCTATTCCGGGATGGGCCAATGTCCACCCGCTTTTAAAAGTGATTCCTGTAGAATGGGAACACAGCATCCCCTATGGACTGCTTCATGCCCCGCAGCCTTCTGAGGCGGTCAGGAAATTTCTTGAGGCGGCAAAGGCGGCAACCAAAAAACAATAAAGCAAGTTATAACCTTTAAGTATAAACTAATGAACGAAACGAGACTTCTGTGAAAGTCTCGTTTTTTTTATAATAAAGGCAGAAGAACACGAAAGGCCGGTGAATGGATATGCACACAACAGGTTTACTTGCTTTGCTTTTCTGTCTGCTTTTGTGTTTTGCCGGGTGCAGAACACAACCCCAGGAAATTCCATCAGAAAACGATCAGGTACAAGAAGCGGGAGGGGCAGATTCTGTGCAGAAGGATCAACACACAAGCGAGCCTTATACAGTCAATACAGCCATAGCGGATGTCATAAACGATCCCGTTTTTGGCGAATACGGCAGACTGATTTTCCCTGTAGACAGCGGCTATTACAGCGGAGATACTTTGGGAAATCTTCACCTCACCTGGTACAACAACATTGACCCGGATCAAACGGTCGAGATCGCAAACTATCTGAAAAACCATGCCGAGGCGGGTAACATCGTTTTTTATGATATTTATACTGAGGAAGAAAAGGCAGCGGATCCAGAGAAAGAAGACACAGGGCTGTTTTTCTTCAAAGGAACCCCCGGAGAAAACTTTGCCATTTGCAATGCAGGGGGCGGGTTCGCTTATGTAGGGGCCATGCAGGACAGCTTTCCCCATGCGCTGGAATTATCCCAAAAGGGCTACAACGCTTTTGCCCTGATCTACCGGCCCGGGGCACAAACCGCCTGCGAAGATCTGGCGCGGGCCATTAGCTTTATCTTTGCCCATGCAGATGAGCTGGAAGTAGATACGGACAGCTATTCCCTTTGGGGAGGCTCCGCAGGAGCAAGGATGGCAGCCGCGCTGGGTTCTTATGGGCCCGCGGCTTTTGGCGGAGACGATCTTCCTCGTCCGAGTGCGGTTATTATGCAATACACGGGCTATAGTGATTATACAGAAAATGATCCGCCCACTTTTGTCTGCGTTGGAGAGAAGGACGCAATCGCAAACTGGCGTACGATGGAACGCCGAATTCAAAATCTAAGCGCACTTGGAATTTCCACAGAATTTCATCACTATCCGGGACTTGGACACGGATTTGGATTGGGTACCGGCACGATTGCAGAAGGTTGGATGGAGGATGCGGTCGCTTTTTGGGAAAAACAGATGAACGAATGAAAAGGAGGGGCACACCATGAATAATTTTATTTTTGAAAACACAACGAAGGTCTACTTTGGCAAGGGTTGTGTGAAAGAATATCTGAGCAGTCTGTCGAACGAATACGGGAATACCGTTATGCTTGCTTATGGCGGCGGCTCTATCAAAAAGAACGGCATCTATCATGAGGTTACCGAGATTTTAAAAAAAGCTGGAAAAACCATTGTTGAATTTCCTGGAATTATGATAAACCCCACGTATGACAAAGTGCTGGAAGGTGCAAAATTGGCGAGGAAAAACCATGTGGACCTGCTTCTCGGCATTGGAGGAGGCAGCGTGATGGACTGCTGCAAGGCGATTTCCATTGCCTCTCGGTATGATGGCGATGTATGGGCCGACTTTTGGGCGCGGCCCGGAATTTTTGAGTTTGATCCCCTGCCCCTGGGCGTCATCGTTACAGCGGCGGGAACCGGCAGCGAGTGCAACGGCGGTGCTGTCATTACCAATGAAGAGCTGAAAATCAAAACCGGACGGGATTATCCAAAATGCAATCCAAAGTTTGCTTTGCTTGACCCTGTATACACATATAGTGTTCCAAAAAACCAGATGGTGTCCGGCAGCTTTGACATCCTCTCCCATATCATGGAGACATATTTCAGCGAACCGGATGAGAATAATGTTTCGGACGATATTGCAGAAGCACTCATGCGCAATGTTATCCGTAATCTCCGGGCCGCCATTCAAAACCCGGAGGATTATACCGCCAGAAGCAATCTGATGTGGGATGCGACGATGGCGGAAAATCGGATCATTAAATTAGGCAAACGGACTGATTTTGCATGCCATCAGATGGAACACCAGATAGGCGCATATATAGACTGCAATCATGGTGCAGGGCTTGCGGTTTTGCATCCGGTTTATTACCGTCATATCTGCCAGGCGGGTAAAACAAAATTTGCCCGTTTTGCCACCGAGGTTTGGGGAATTCCCGCAGAAGGAAAATCGCAGTCAGAGTTAGCAGAGGCTGGTGTGGATGCCCTGGCCGCGTTTATCAAAGAAATCGGTCTGCCCACAACATTGCGGGAACTTGGCGTAACCGAACAGACTGATCTGAAAAAAATTGCCGATTCCTGTATCATTGTACCCGGCAGTTATAAAAAAATCACTCATGAAGAGATCCTTGAAATCTTCAAGGAATGTTTTTAATCAGAAAGGAGATCACCAGCATGAAAAAATCAAATGTATTATTGGTATTATTGATGGGCCTGATGTTCGTATTCAGCCTTACCGCCTGCGGCAGCAACGAACAGGGAGAATCCTCTGCTTTACCTTCCGAATCTTCCTCCGAGTCCAGCGGTACATCGTCCGCAGCTCCGGAAAATCCGGTATCCTCTGCCGTGTCGGAGAATACCGAAAACACCGGCGGAACAACACTGGTCGTTTATTTTTCTGCTTCCGGACATACGGAAACAGCCGCCAATTATATTGCAGCAGCTACCGGCGGTGATGTGTTTGAACTGGAACCGGTAGAACCTTATACAGACGAGGATTTAAATTACTCGGATAGCAATAGCCGGGTCGTGTATGAGTATGAGAATCCTGATGCCAGAGATATAGAACTTGTAGCTGCTACCGTTGACAATTGGGATGCGTATGATACTGTATTCATCGGCTACCCTAAAATACAGTATGGTTTTTTGAGTGTATAGCGTGTATTGAGTAGCATTTTTAAGGGTGGAAAGAACTGTGTACACAGAGAAAGAGAAGATTTGTGTATTACGTTGAGTATAGATCATATTAGATGAAGGAGGTCATTCCCTATGAGAAAACGTGGATTTATATTGATGACAGTGTGTATTCTGATAGTCGGTATGTTGGCTGGATGCG
>CAJFUK010000045.1 GCA_904420125.1 Candidatus Falkowella caecavicola
AATGGCAGGGGCAGAAGGACTTGAACCCTCGGCACGCGGTTTTGGAGACCGCTGCTCTACCAACTGAGCTATACCCCTATAAATGGTGGGCCTTCAGGGACTCGAACCCGGGACCGACCGGTTATGAGCCGGTTGCTCTAACCAACTGAGCTAAAGGCCCTTAACAGTACAAGCCCGTAAAACGGGCTTGACTATTCAGTGTCGGCACCTACCTATTTTCCCGGGCCGTTGCCAGCCAAGTATTTTCGGCGCAAGTGAGCTTAACTTCTGTGTTCGGTATGGGTACAGGTGGATCCTCACCGCTATCAGCACCGACTATTGGTGACCCGTGCGAGAATCGAACTCGCGTTACCGGCGTGAGAGGCCGGTGTCTTGACCGCTTGACCAACGGGCCACGATCGATTAGAGACAACTGCTTATCAAAAATTTAACAGATTGCCACAGTTCACACCGTGCAAACTTGACGTGTTATATTCTATCACAGACCCTTTGTATTGTCAAGGGTTTTTCGGTTATTTTTTCCCCATTCGAATTCGGTAGATCTTTACAAAAATTCAATGTAAAAAAATTGAATTTATTCAATTTAAAAGGACAACACTATGAAGGCCATCATTTATTTAAACATAGGGTACCATACAAGAACAAACCTGGTGCGGCAAAGGGGAGCGTATCATGATTAATAAAGTAGAAATCTGCGGGGTTAATACGGCAAAGTTAAAGGTTCTCAAGGAAAAGGAAAAAATTGAACTGCTCGAAAAAATAAAGCGGGGAGAAGACCCGGAAAAAAGCCGGGAACAGCTGATTAGCGGGAATCTGCGACTGGTGCTGAGTGTCATCCAGCGTTTTACCAATCGTGGAGAAAATCTGGATGATCTGTTTCAGGTCGGCTGTATTGGCCTGATTAAGGCGATTGATAATTTTGATCTTTCCCACGGCGTGCGTTTTTCTACCTACTGCGTTCCTATGATCATCGGGGAGATCCGGCGGTATCTGCGGGATAATAACGCCGTGCGGGTCAGCCGTTCTCTCAAAGACACCGCGTATAAAGCCATGCAGATCAAGGAAAGACTCACTAATGAATTATCCAAAGAGCCAACCGTGGAACAGATCGCCAAAGAGATGGGGATTCCTAAGGAAGACGTCGTGCTGGCATTAGAGGCAATTGTTGATCCGGTTTCCCTATATGAACCGGTTTATTCTGATGGCGGAGATACCATTTATGTGATGGACCAGATCGGCGATAAATCGGACGATTCGAACTGGCTGGAAGCGATTGCACTGAAAGAGGCGATGGGAAGGCTCAACAGCCGGGAAAAAAAGATTCTGAACCTGCGCTTTTTTCAAGGGAGGACACAGGTTGAGGTGGCCAACGAGATCGGAATCAGTCAGGCACAAGTATCACGCCTGGAAAAGGGTGCACTCAGCCGGATCAAAAAACAAATTTAGAAGGACAGATGGAAGGGACTGTTTACAGGGGCAGGATCCATCAAAACGGCCCCGTGTAGAACCATGTAATTGATCGTTTTCAGGCACCAGGGGCAGAACAGCCGACCCTGGTGCCTGTTTGCCATGTGGGTTAAACCAATACAGAGAATCAGGCGCCATGACAATATCCCTAAAAAATTTTTTGGAATTTTAAGAAAAAACAGCGGAATGCTATCTTGTCAAATTCCATAGAGAATGATAAAATAATATAAATATTTCCTATTTTTTCACTTTTGCATTTTCCCGTAGATCCAGACGGGGAAATGCAGTCTTTTCATATCTGCATGATTTTTAAAGCAGCCCATAATAAAATGAGAAAGGACGAGTAAAATGCCTGAGTTCAACTATGCGAACAAATTTGTCAAAGAAGGCCTGACCTTTGATGATGTTCTTTTGATTCCGGCAAAATCTGAGGTTTTGCCGAGCGATGTCAGCGTTCGGTCCCGTCTGGCCAAAGATATTTACCTGAATACTCCGATAATGACAGCGGCAATGGATACGGTAACTGAATCCAGAATGGCGATTGCGATTGCACGTGAGGGAGGAATCGGCGTTATTCATAAGAATATGTCGATTGAGGCACAGGCAGAGGAGGTTGACAAGGTAAAACGTTCGGAGAACGGCGTTATCGTCAATCCGTTTTATCTGGATCCGGACAGCCTGGTGCAGGATGCGGACGATTTGATGGGGAAATACAGAATTTCCGGTGTGCCGATTGTTGAAAACGGAAAGTTGGTTGGAATCCTGACCAACCGGGATTTGCGGTTTGTGACCGATTATAATATTCCGATCAAAAATGTTATGACCCATGAAAATCTCGTTACAGCACCTGTGGGTACTACGCTGGAGCAGGCTAAGGAGATTCTGCGGGCCCATAAGATCGAGAAATTGCCGCTGGTGGATAGCCATGGCGTTCTGAAGGGCCTGATCACCATTAAAGATATTGAAAAGACCGTACAATATCCTAATTCGGCCAGAGACGCCAACGGGCGCCTGCTCTGTGCAGCGGCCATCGGCGTAACCAAAGATGTACTGACCCGCGCAGAAGCGCTGGTGGCGGCTGGAATTGACGCGCTGGTGCTTGACTCGGCGCATGGACACAGCCAGGGAATCGGCGACTGCGTGCATAAGGTCAAAGCAGCTTTCCCAGATGTGGCGCTGATTGCCGGTAACATTGCAACCGGAGAAGCTGCGGAATATTTGATTCAGGCGGGCGCAGATGCGGTTAAGGTCGGTATTGGGCCTGGATCCATCTGTACGACCCGTATCGTTGCAGGTATTGGCGTACCCCAGATTACGGCTGTTTTTGATGCGGCTTGTGTGGCCCGGAAATACAATATTCCGGTGATTGCCGATGGTGGAATCAAGTTCTCCGGCGACATTGTAAAAGCATTGGCTGCCGGTGCGGACACCATCATGCTGGGCTCCCTGCTGGCAGGCTGTGAGGAATCTCCCGGGGAAAGCGAAATTTATCAGGGCCGTCAGTTTAAAGTATACCGTGGCATGGGCAGCTTGGGCGCCATGGCGAAAGGCAGTAAAGACCGTTATTTCCAGGAAAACAATAAAAAACTCGTGCCAGAAGGCGTTGAGGGACGTGTGCCGTATAAGGGGCCGACCTCGGACACAGTTTACCAGCTGATGGGCGGATTAAAAGCAGGCATGGGATACTGTGGATGTGGAACGATCGAGGAACTTCATGAAAAAGGTCAGTTTATCCGGATTACAAACGCTGGTTTAAAGGAAAGCCACCCGCATGATATTTCGATCACAAAAGAAGCGCCAAACTATTCCTATCAGGCATAGAATACAAAGAGTAAAGCAAAAGGCATCCAGCGCGCTGGATGCCATTTTGACTGCCCGGAAAACAGGTTCACGACACAACCTCAATCTGAATATTTCCGCTGATAGTTGTAATATTGCAACCGCCTGCCGCCGTGTCGGAAGCAGGAATGCGTATGTCGCCGCTGGTTGTAGCTGTTGCAAAATTTTTGGGGAACAGGATCGTTCCTGTTACATCACCGCTGACCGTATGGATGGCAAACGAACCGGCATCCGAATCTTTCAGCTGGATGTGACCGCTGATCCCGTTTAGATCAGCCTGGCCGCTGACGATAACGGAAGATGCCCGGATGTCACCGCTTGTGGTCTTGACATGCAACGTATCTGCGGTGATATCGGACAAAACAATATCTCCGCTGACTGTTACGGCTTCCACAGGTCCTCCGGCTGCATTTTGGGCGCGAATGTGCCCGCTGGTACTTTGGATCAACAGGCCTTTGGACGAACC
>CAJFUK010000046.1 GCA_904420125.1 Candidatus Falkowella caecavicola
GGTGGTCTTATTTTGATACCCAATTTTCAACCTGTATAAAATTTTCAATGTTCTTTTAATTTAGCCTTGACTTTTTATTTGCAGGCTTCTATTGAATCTTTAGATACCTTGTTTCTTTGGAATAATCTGATATACACCGGCTTGATCGGCTGTCATCAGAAAAACTTCTTCCAATTTATAATGTTCCTTTTTCAAAATCTTTTGTACCCATTCCTTGTTAAAGCCATATGTGTTCAGCGTTTCACAAATAATGGTGCCGTCGCTGATAACGACAAGCGGTAAAGAGGAGGTTCCGTTTAGCTGCAACATTTCAGCCGTAACATTTTGATAAGAAAACTTTTGCAGAAAATTAATTTTTCCGTTGGTTTCTACCACTGCATAGTCTACTTCATTCAGATCAAAAATCCCGTTTTCCCGCATTTCTTCCATCAGGTCATCAATTGAAAAACGCAGTTGCTTCATTTTGAGCTGATCAATCATACCATTCCGTATCAGAATCACTGGATGCCCGCTGATGATACTGCGTAATCGTTTGCTCTTTAAGGACAGACAGGAGAGAATCAGTTCAAATCCTACCAAAGCAAAAATTGGGACGGCTCCAGTCAGCATCGGAATATTGGTATCTTCGATTGGTAAAGCAGCCATATTGGAAACCAAAATAGTAATCACTAACTCAGAAGGTTGCAGTTCACCAATCATCCGCTTTCCCATCAGCCGCAGACAAAAAATAATCAGAAGGTAAAGCAAAATAGAGCGGATAAAAATAATCAGCATTCTTTTCACCACGCTTTTTCGTAAAATCTCCCTTTAGTCTGACCAAGTTCAAAGCGATTATACACAAAGCTGGAACTTCAACGCGGGATGTATGAAGAGGAAAAAAGGGGGAAATAATGAAAAGGAAAATTCTGTTCCGCAGTCCAGGACAGAATAAGTGAATTCGCTATAAAAGGAGAACGAATATGTTTCAATATGTTAAGCGAAAAATGGCTGCCCATCAGGCATCAAAACAAAATAAAAAAGTTTCGGTCGATCCGATAGAGACACAGAACCATCTGACCGGAAATTTAACAGATGATATGGTAACACTCCGAGAAAAATGCGGAAATTCTACGGATTTTATGTCTAATTATTTGAATGTATCCGGACACATGATTTGTATGGTGGCCGAAGAAGGAATGGTAGATTCTGCAATTTTTCCCAATTTTATTTCCACGCCTTTGCGCGAACTTTCCGAGGATGAGGTAAAAACGCCGGACGATGTTTATCAGTTTATCGAACGAAAAATTGTGGCCGTACGGAATTTGAAAGACGTATATACCTGCGAAGAAATTTTCACTTATATTATGTCCGGGTTTGTTGTTATCTTGATTGAAGGTTTAACAAAAGGGATTGCCATTGGCGTACAGGGATTTAAATACCGTTCTATCTCCGCCCCCGAAACAGAAGTCAATGTCCGTGGATCGAGAGAAGGCTTTGTTGAAGCGCTTCGTATCAATATATCTATGGTTCGTCGCAGAATGAAGTCTCCGGATCTGCGATTTGAAATGATGAGCATAGGAAAAAGATCACATACGGACGTCTGTATCGCCTATATTGAAGGCGTTGTATCTCCTGTGCTGTTAAGAGAAGTCCGGCATAAGCTTAAACAAATTGAACTGGATGAAGTGCTGGAATCCGGCTATTTACAGCCTTTTCTGGAGGATAATCCACATGCCTTTTTTTCCAATGTCGGAACAACAGAACGCCCGGATACTTTAGTAGCAAAAATCAGCGAAGGAAGAGTGGCCGTTTTAGTGGACGGCACGCCGTTTGCCTTGATTACACCGTATTTGTTTGCTGAAAACTTTCAAAATTTTGATGACTACTGCCATAAATCCTATTATGCAACCTTTGTGCGGTTTGTCAAATATGCTTCTTTCTTTTTGGCAATCTTTTTGCCTGGAGTATATGTGGCGCTTTCAACCTTCCATCCTGAAATTTTTGCTTATGAACTGATTTTTAATATTGCTGCGACAGAAACGAAGATTCCGCTCCCACTCATGGTAGAAGCCCTGATGATCCATTTTATTTATGAGATCATGCGGGAGGCAGGGTTACGCATGCCGGCACCGATGGGTCATGCGGTCAGTATTGTCGGAGCGTTGGTCATCGGAGATACTGCGGTGAGTGCAGGACTGGTTTCTCCGCCTATGGTCCTGGTCAGCGCGCTGACAGCAATCGCTTCTTATGTTGTACCGACATTGTACTCACCCATTTCTGTCTTCCGACTTATTTTTATTGTTCTGGGAGGAACAATGGGCCTATATGGCATCGCACTTGGCATTTTCTTTTTGCTCATTGAAATTTGTGCCCTGAACAGCTTTGGAGTCCCGTATCTGGCTCCGATCAGTCCATTCAGTTTAAAAGCTATGCGGGATGTGTTGGTACGGGCCAGCTGGAGAAAGCTTGGTAAAAATGCACTGAATATTGCAAAGTTAAATGGCGCCAACATCCGTGAAGGAGAGGAAACCCGTTAGAATCTGGAAGCAGTGGAATCTAAAACAGAAAGGTATGGTTTTAAAAAATGCATACACAGAAAATCAGCGGGAGACAGTTTATTATCCTGTTATATATCTGTCGAATTTTTACCATTATGATTTATAATCCGACGCATGGCGTACGATATGTGGACGGCTGGTCCATTTGGGAACATGTCCTTAGTTTTGCAATCGGCTTTCTTTTGCTGATTCCAGCCTTTCTGATCTATAAAATGGAGCCGGAGAAAAATGTTCTGGATCTGGCGGCATCGGTTCTGGGAAAAGGGCATATAGTGGTTACCATTTTGTATGGGGCTTTTCTTGCCTTGGTCAGTATTGTAACAATTGTAGACTTTAACTATTTTATGACGAATGCGATTTATCCCGAAGTATCCAGCTGGCTTATTGTGATCAGTGTATTTCTGCTATGTTTTTATGCGGCAATCAATGGGTTAGAGGCCATTGCGCGAGGTGGTTTTCTGCTTCTTATTGTTTTGATCGTCCTGTTTATTGCGCTGAGTGTGAACGCTGCAACCGAGGTAGAATGGGTCAGCCTCAAACGTATTATCGACAACCGGCCTTCTTCCGTATTTAAAAATGTCTTTTTGAATCTTTCTGAAAATGTCCATCTGTTAGGATTCCTTTTATTCCTGCCCATGATAAGCGGGAATCCTCAAAAACATGCTGTATGGTATCTGGGGCTGACAGAGGCAACGCTGGCCTTATCCTGTTTCTTGGTCATTTCCGTATTTGGAGAATACGCTAAAGATCTATCGTTTCCTTTTTATGAGGTGTCCGGTGTCGGAAGACTATTTAGTATGAAAAGTCTTGGCGCCATTCAGATGATGATCTGGGTATTTGTTTCTATGTTTCGAGTGGCCTTTTATCTATATGCTACAGCATACACAACGAAAGGCCTTTTTCCAAAACATGCCCAAGAAATTTCTCTGGTTGTGTTGGGTGTATTGATTTTAGGTGCTTCTTTATATATGGCGGTGCAGGTAGAAATCATGGAGCCGGTATTCAGCTGGATTATGGACCGGGGACTATTATTTATCTTTGTGTTTGTGATACCGCTGATTCTGCTGATTATGGCACAGATAAAAAAAGGAGGAACAAAACATGCGGCTAAAAATTAGGCGACTTTTATCCGTGATGTCTCTGGTCTGTTTACTCTGTGCGTTTACCGGCTGCAGGAGTATGGGCGGTATTGAGTTGAAGGATCGATCGATTATTCAGGCTATCGGCATTGATAAGGATGGCGATCAATTTAAAATCTCCCTGCAGGCTTTCAGCCCTCAGGGAGAAGGTGGACAAACGGCCATTGATATCAGTAAGTCCAATGCCATTGTGATTACTGGAACAGGAAAAACGATTTCCGAGGCACTGGTGAATGCCGGACTGCGACAGGGAAAGACCATTTTTTTCGGTCACAATCGCTTAGTTGTTTTAGGAGAGGAAATGGCTAAAGAAGGAATTGAACCGATCTGGAGTTATTTTAACGCAGATAATTATCTGCGGCCGAATATGTATATTATTATCGCTAAAGGGATGACGGCAGAAGAGATTATTTCCGCTAAGATATCCGAGGGGATCCTGTCTGCCGAAAATATTGAAAATGCTATCAAACGCTCAATAGAACAGGGGAATATTGTTCGGGCACGCTTTTTGGATTTGCTGACTAACCGGGAAAATCGACATGGGGACCTGGTCATGCCAGTTGTACAAAGCTGGGATCAGCCGGGACAGTCTCCAGCCAGCGAGGGACAGGGGGAACAAAGTTCCAGCAGTGAAACGTCCGAAGAATCTTCCCAAAGCGAGTCCAGTGAGTCGAGTCAATCCAGCCAGTCGGAAAGCAGCGGAAAAAATACTGAACCATCCGGTGAACAGGGGGCAGGATCCCAAAACACGCAGGAGGGAAACAGTCCGGAACAATTGGAATTTGTAAAACTTGGAGGATCTGCTGTTTTTAAGTCGGATAAACTGATTGGCTATCTAAACGATGAAGAAACAAAAGGACTGACCTGCCTGCGGAATACACTCCAACAGGATACTCTGATTATTACAACCGAAGAGATAGAAATGATGTCTACTGATTTGTATACGATTCGGTCTAAGATTTATATTGGAAAAGACGGAGATCGAATTCGGATACAGGTCCGGGTTCGGGGAGAAATAAAAATTGATGAAGCCGTCATGAAGGACGATAAAAAATTCACTTATGATCTGATTGATACAGTGGAAGAAGAGGCAGAATCGCAGATCCAGTCCTTATGTGAGATGGCGATGAATAAAATTTTATATGAATACAGGGTCAACTTTTTCAGCTTTCAGAATCTTCACGTCGATTTGTCCAAAGAAGAATGGGAAGAAATATTACAAAATTGGGAGCAGTATATAGATCAAATGGACGTAGAATATGACGTGCAGATAGATATGAACCGTACCGGACTGGAAATGAACTAAAAAATTTTTACGCGTATTTATACAAAAAAGCCGTAGATGCTGTCTTAAGAATCTTTTTCAAAAGACAATATCTGCGGCTTTTATCCATATTTTTATCAAGAATACTTACATCTTTATTACAAATGAATTGTTTAAATTGACTTTGGCATCAAAGCAGGCTATCATAAAATATAGATAAAGCAGTAAATTCAAGCAACAAAATAAAAAAAAATTGCCACTCTTTTCATAGAAGTTTTTAAGCAATGATAAGGGCAGCAGTAAGCAGTAAAACAAAAGGGTGTAGTGATGAGCAGTATTATAACAACCAAAAATCTGATTAAAGTGTATAAGGTTGGAACTGAACGGGTCATCGCCCTCAATAACATCAATCTCTCTATTGAAGACGGAGAAGTTTGCTGTATTTTGGGTACGTCCGGTTCCGGCAAATCCACACTGTTGAATATGCTGGCAGGTTTGGAAAAACCAACACGCGGGCAGATTCTAATTGGAGGCACGGATATTGTTAAGCTCAACGAAAAAAAGATTACGGAATTCAGGCGGAAATATATTGGATTTGTCTTCCAGTCTTATAACCTGATGCCGGATCTGACAGCACTTGAGAATGTAGCAATGCCTCTGACTTTCCGTGGTGTGCGTAAAAGCAAACGGATGAAAATGGCGCAGCAGATGTTGATGATGGTCGGACTTGGGAAACGCGGAAAGCACAAGCCAACCCAGATGTCCGGAGGACAGCAGCAGCGTGTCGGAATTGCCCGTGCGTTTGTTGCGCGGCCGAAAATCGTATTTGCAGATGAACCTACCGGTAACTTGGATACCCGAACCACACTGGAAGTTATGTGGCTCATGGTTCAAATGAGCCGTATGTATCACCAGACACTGGTTTTGGTTACGCATGATCAGGAAATTGCAGAATATGCGGATCGAATTATTACGCTGGTCGATGGAAAAATTATCAAAGATGAGCGCAATCCAAACCCCAAAGGGCGGGATTTCCCAATTACTCAAGAAATGTTGCGCTCCGGGATGGAGGGAGTTTCCGATATGATTGTAGCCTCGGCTGCTGCGGCAGCACAGGCTGAATTGCAGGCGACAAACGGGCTGGGGACACAGCCTTCAGACATCGAAACGGGCGAAGATATAGCCGTCGGTACTTCTCCGGGAGCGGATTTGCATTCGTCGGAAACCGTACCGTCAAATGAAACTGAAACTGAGTCAAAGGAGTTAAAAATATGAAAAAGCTGATATCCGTTATTCTTACTTTTTGCCTGATTGCCGGGCTGTGCATCCCATTGACTGTACAGGCTGCTTCTGGGCTGGATGCTTTGCAGGTAGACGATATAACCCTATACAATCAACAGGGCAGTCCGATTTATTTTGTGAATGAGTATACAAAAGCATTTGATTTAGAAATTAATTTTTCTGGTATGACACCGCCGTCGAATACGACGGTAACAATAGAAAAATGTGATTTTTATACTGGTGTATCAGAATCCTCCCAGACTGTTTCTGTATCCGGCAGCACGGCAACCTTTCGCAACGTGCAGTATGACGGAAGCGGATCAGATTTAAAATTTACGGTGAAAACCTATAATTCCCTGGGTGGATTGCTTTATGAAAAAACATTTACACAAACCGTTTCTCAGGTTATTGCTAGTGACAGTGACAGTGATGAACCGTATCTGATCCTGGATGGGTTTTCTTATGGTGCCGGCAGTGTAAAAGCTGGAGAAGAATTTACTTTAAATTTTTCTGTTCGTAATATTGGCGGAGGAGACGCTTATCGGACAAAGATTACAATCACGGACAATACCTCCGACAACGATCCGATTGTAACAGCGTCCAGGACACTGCGGTATGATAATTCTACAAATTATTCTGTAAATATCAAAGTACCTGTGAACATTGATGTAGATACATATAAATTAAGCCTGACGGCAGAGTATCAATATTATCCCGACGATGCTGAAGAAGCTGTTAGTGGTTCGGCCAATCTGAGCTCTATCCCCATTTCGGTCGAACGAGTAGAGCGGATTACTTTAGAAGAAATAGAAACACCGGCAGTTTTGCGGATGGGAGAACCGGTTGAAATTCGTTTTTCGGCTGTCAATTCAGGTTATACTGAGGCAAGAAATGCACAGGTTTATATCACGGATAATAAAGGGAATGAGATGGATCGTGTTTATCTGGGTACGCTTTCTGCCTCGACTGTTACTGGGGATAAGCCGCTGAAAGTGACTTTTGATAGATCCGGTTCCCAGACTCTGACTTTAACACTGGAATACCAAAATGCCGAACTGGAGACTGTGAAAGTGACCCAGCGTCTAAAAGTAAAAGTTTCTGATTCCTTTGCAGTCTCGATTGAAAAAATCAATTATTCAGTTCCGTTTGTACAGAACCAGACGGGGGATATTTCCTTTAATCTGGTCAGTATGAGTGCAGAAGAATTCCTGAACGCACAGATTTTTGTACTGGATGCTGATGGAAACGAGATTGCAAACTCTTACTTAGGCGCCATTAGCCCGCGTGCGGAAAAAGAAGAATTGGTGATTTCTCCTAAATTTAGCAAAACCGGTGAACAAACAATTACATTGGGCGTGCGTTATGAGACCGCAGACAATACGGTTCATACGGTGACCCAGGAATTAGATATTCAGGTGTCCGGATCGGCAGGTACCGCTTCTGGTGATGTCAAGATTCAGAACATCAGCCCGCAGATTGGCGCAGAGAAAGGACAGGAAGCTACGATTACTGTTGATGTTGTCAATGGACGTTTGTCGGGGCTTTCCTCGGTAGAAGTTACCCTTTATGACAGTAACGGCGCGGCATTGTACAGTAACTTTGTGGGTAAAATTGAAGGACAGACTTCTACTTCTGTTACATTGAAAAATGTTTTCACTTCTAATGGCGTAAAAAATCTGAAAATCGGTGTGAAATATAAGGACAGTGAAAACAATGTAGAGGAAGTTACTAGGAGTTTCACAATGAATATTGGTGAAAACGCTGGCGAATCAGCGAATCTGAAACTTCAGAACTTTGTAGTTCCGAATATCGTTTTCACAGGCGTTAAAACGGAAATTCCGTTCACTATCATTAATGCCGGTTTAGGAAAAGCATATAACGTTGAAGCGTACATTGTCGATGCGGACGGCAAGGAATATGCCCGGAGCTTTGTTGGCAACCTTGGAAACACGGAAAGTGGACAGAATTCTTCGGAACAAAAACTGGAAATAAAAACAACAGAAGACGGCGTCAAGGATATGACACTGGTTCTCTACGTAGAAGACGAAAACTATGTTTCTTCTACGATCGAGAGAAATTTCTCCGTTGAATCTGTTCCTTACCGAATCAGCATCAAGGATGTCGAAGAGCCTGGATATGTAGAAGTCGGATATGACGCGCAGTTTGAATTTTCTGTATTGAATGCAGGAACAGAAGAATTGTATAACGCAACGGCCAAATTGGTAGATGATCAGGGAAATCAGTATGCGGAGTTATATATCGGTACCATTTCTCCGGGTACAGAAGTCACCAAAAAACGTCTGAAACCGGTCTTCCAGGAGGCTGGTACCAAACAGCTGCAAATTGTACTTTCTTATGAGAATGCAGAAATGAATACTTTTACCTTAAGCTATAATTGTACAGCAATCGATGTGCAGGAACCGTATGTACCGGAAATCGTTGATCCGGTTCCAGAGATTGATCCCGGTATGGAAGAGCAGAATACAGGCTTACCAGTTTGGGCTTGGGGGCTGATTATCGGCGGCGCGGTTGTGATCGTGGTTGGTATTATTATCACCGTAGTGGTTGTCAAAAAGAAAAAGAAACAGAAAGATGACGGCGATGATATGGATTTCTTCTTTTCACAGAATATGATGAATCCCAATCTGGATCTTTCCAGCAGCTCTGGTTCCTCCGGACATACAGAAGACGGTCGTGAACTGGAAAAAATCGAATTAAAGAAAAAATAAACAAAACGCGTGGGCATTTCCTCTGTAAAATACGAGGAAACGCCCACGGGTTGATGCAAACAGACTTCTCTACGGAGAACGGCGGAGAAGAGAACAGGAGAGAATAATGGGAGAAAATATGCGATTCCGCGATATCCTGGTTATGTGTTTGCGTAATTTGACTAAACGGAAAGCAAGGACATTTTTGACCGTATCCGGTGTTATTATCGGAACCTGTGCGATCATCGTTATGATTTCTCTTGGTGTGGGTATGACCGAGTCCATGGATCAGATGATCAGCCAATGGGCGGATCTAACGCTGATTAATGTCTATAATTATGGCGGCGTGCAGGCAAACGGAGAAGAAGTACCGGATCTGGATGATAAAGTCCTTGAGCAGATTGCGCAGCTGGATCATGTTAAATCTGTAACGCCTTTTTATACCAATCTATCCAGCGGCCAGCAGATTGCAGTGTACAGCGAAGATTATATTTTCCAGGGGCCGATTGTCGGTGTCAATATGGAGGCGCTGGAGGATTTCGGCTATGAATTGGAAGAGGGACGTTATTTTAATAGAGGCGACGGCGAGACAACGATCATCATGGGACAAAACGCGGTTGCCAACCTCTATAATTATGTAGAGGAGGAATATGAGTGGACGGAAACGGATGAGAACAATAATCCGATTGATCCACTGATCGATATCTTTGAAGATGAAATTAAGATTATTCCGATGACCCGGAGTGCAGACAGCTGGGAGCCGGATTATGATGCGTTGCAGTCTGCATCATCTGTGAATAAAGCTTACGAAGAAGAGGCAAATGTCATTGGCCGGATTAAGGGAAACTACCGGGACTATTATACAATGTCAGGTATTTTCATGGATATTGATTATATCAATGAGCTGATCCGTGCATACAATGAAGTCAACGATGAAGAATATCAGATGGAAGAAATCACAAGCGGTTACACGGATGTCCGTGTCCGTGTCGATGATATGGAATATCTGGATGAGGTAGAAACTGCGATTCAGGAAATGGGGTATAACACCTACAGCGATAATCAATCCCGCGAAAACATGATGCAGCAGACACGGATGATCCAGATGGTGTTGGGAGCGTTAGCGGCAGTGTCTCTGTTTGTAGCAGCGTTGAATATTACCAATACCATGATTATGTCGATTATTGAACGGACACGTGAAATCGGTATTATGAAGGTTCTTGGCTGTGATGTTTCCAAAATTCGTTTAATTTTCTTAAGTGAAGCTGGTGCCATCGGATTTATCGGCGGTGTCTTAGGTGTCGTTGTCAGTTATATTGTTTCATTTGTCCTGAATAAATTTTTATCTTCTTCCTTAATGTCCGCATTAGGCGGAATGGGAATGGAAGGAAATATTTCAGTGATTAAACCGGAATTGATCTTATTAGGGCTTGTTTTTGCTACATTAGTTGGTCTGATTTCAGGATTTTATCCTGCCAACCGTACAGTCAAAATCAGTGCATTGGAAGCAATCAAGCACGACTGATTGGAGATTGTCATGTATTGTTATGAAAGGGGATACGTTTTGTCTTTAAGACATGTATCCCCTTATTTTTTTCTGTGATTGCAATTTACCGCTCAAGTAGGGGAGCAAGCTGTTCTGCTGGAGAATTGCTTGACAGCTATATGTAAAATGTGGTAAAATTATAATCAAATTAATAAGATACGACAGAATCAGGAGGAAAGAAAATGCAGGATAAAATTCAGATGAAAACCCCCTTGGTTGAGATGGATGGAGATGAAATGACCCGAATCATTTGGAAAATGATTAAGGATATTTTGTTAACACCATATGTGGATTTAAAAACAGAATATTATGACCTGGGCTTAGAAAATCGTGATGCAACAAATGACCAGGTGACGATTGACTCTGCAGAAGCGACAAAGAAATATGGCGTCGCTGTAAAGTGCGCTACCATTACACCGAACGCAGCGCGTGTTAAAGAGTATAATTTAAAACAGATGTGGAAAAGCCCCAATGGGACAATCCGCGCAATTCTGGATGGTACGGTTTTTCGGGCACCGATTGTTGTGGATTCTATTAAACCGTCGGTTTCTACCTGGAAGAAACCAATTGTGATTGCACGTCATGCTTATGGAGATATTTATCGCGATGTGGAAATGAAAATTCCTGGTAAAGGTACTGTCGAATTGGTGTATACAGCTGCAGACGGTACGCAGATGAAAGAAACCGTACATCATTTTGATGGAGAGGGAATAGTATTGGGTATGCACAATGTCAGCGCTTCTATCGAGAGCTTTGCACGTGCCTGCTTTAATTATGCGCTGGATCAGAAACAGGATCTGTGGTTCTCCACCAAAGATACAATTTCTAAAAAGTATGATCACACGTTTAAAGATATTTTCCAGGAAATTTATGATGCAGAATATGCGGAAAAGTTCAAAGAGGCCGGAATTGAATATTTTTATACACTGATTGATGACGCTGTTGCGCGCGTTATCCGTTCAGAGGGCGGATTTATCTGGGCCTGTAAAAATTATGACGGGGATGTTATGTCAGATATGGTTGCGACGGCTTTTGGAAGTTTGGCCATGATGACTTCCGTTTTGGTATCCCCGGAAGGATATTATGAATATGAAGCTGCACACGGAACCGTACAGCGTCATTATTACCGTCATCTGAAAGGAGAAAAAACCTCGACCAATTCGATGGCGACTCTGTTTGCATGGACTGGTGCGCTTCGTAAACGGGCAGAATTGGATCATCTGCCGGAATTGGCTGCATTTAGCGACCGGCTGGAAAAAGCGGCTTTGATGACAATTGAGGAAGGCGTATTAACAGGAGATCTGGCCAATCTGTCCTCTCTGGAGCAGAAACAGGTCGTCAATACCGAGGAATTCCTGCTGGCAGTACGGGATCGCTTGGAAAGACTCATGAAATAGTCAACATCATTATCTGGTCTTAAAAAGGAGGAGATGACATGATTGTAAGAAAAATTCACTTGGATGAATTGCCGGAAAGCAGGCGTTTATCCTCTCTGGCGTTTGAATGGGTTTATGAAGATGAAGAACCTGACAAAAAGGAAAACAAAACACCAGAAGAATTGGAAGAAACGGAACAGGATAGGCGATTCGAAGCAAATAACACATGGGCTGCTTTTGACGAGGAAACCGGGGAAATGATGGCATCTCTGTCTGTCACTCCTTTTCAAGTATATTTTGACGGTTCTATAGTCGAAATGGGCGGTGTCGGCGGCGTATCTACATATCCACAGCATCGCCGGAAAGGTGCCATCCGCGGGTGCCTGCGGGCCAGTTATGAAGATGCCTATAATCGGGGGGTTCCTTTCTTCTACTTGTACGCTTTCAGCGAGGCTTTTTACAGACAGTATGAATTTGAACGTTGTTGTACGACCATTCAGTGGAATTTTGATCTGCGTACGATCCCGTCCAGTAAAATAGCTGGAAAATTTATTCTCTATCGCGGAGAAGACGATATTCAAAAGTTTCAGCAGGTTTATGACGCTGCTGCTAAACGGTTTAATATGATGGTGCAGAGAGACATTTACAGTTATGAAAAGCTCAAAAAAGCACATCCTTTTAAAACCAACCGATTTGCTTATTTGTATGAAGACGCACAGGGTGATCCCAAAGCTTATCTGATTTTTGAAAAATCTGGGGACGCAATGGAAGTGTCTGAATTGATTTTTTCGGATTTTGAATCGCTAAAAGCGGTGCTCTCCTTTTCCAAGAGCTTTCTTCCCAATTACAGCCGTATCCGGTTTCGCGCTCCAGCGCATATCAATCTGGATTATTTCTGTACGGACTACTGCCAGTCATCCAGCGGCCGGCCTATTCAGCTGAATGGAATGGCTCGTATTGTTCATCTGGAAAAGGTATTGCAAATGGCTTCTTATCGCGGCAGTGGGACAATTGCTATTCGTATTTCGGATGGCGACTTGGAACAGAATAATGGTACTTTTGAGGTCGTATTTCAGGATGGTAAGGCTATTTCTGTTGCCAAAAAGGATAATATAGCGCCTGATCTGGAGATGCCAATTTCCCGTTTATCACGTGCGATTATCGGGGATTATCACACAGAAGATTTGTTATATGTAGGCGATGTCGTGTTGCATTGCAGTCTGGAAAAGGCAGGACAGATGATTTACCGCAAACCCTGTTGGATTAACGATTATTTTTAAAAGCAGAGAAAATCAGGACAGCTTGTTGAAGAGCTGTCCTGATTTTTAGCTTTGGAAAGAACCTGGCTGATTATTTTGATGAAAAATATACGAACGCCTTGTTTTTACCCCAAAAGAAGCGTATAATATATAAAAATATAATAAAATGGAGTAAGTGAATGTCTGTGTGTACTGTGTCTATCATCATCGTCAACTATAATACCAAAGCCCTTTGCAGCCAGACTATTCAAACTGTGCTGGAAACAGTACAGAATGCGTCTTATGAGGTTCTGGTAGTAGATAACTCTTCAGAAGAGCAGGAGCGATATGATGCACAGGATCCGCATGTCATTGTGTTTTCAGGCATTGAAAACCGGGGATTTGGTCATGCGTGTAATTGGGGCGCACGGCATGCTAAAGGAAAATACCTTTTGTTTTTGAATTCAGATACCCTGTTAGACCCTCATGCCTTGGATGATAGTATTGCTTATATGGAAGCGCATCCCGACATTGGCGCATTGGGAATTCGTACTACCTTAGCCGATGGCCGGTTTGATGCCGGATGCAAACGCGGATTTCCAACACCGGTGAATTCGCTTTGTTATTTCCTGGGATTGGATCGGCGTTATCCAAATCACCCCAAATTTGGTGGGTATCATCTGACATATTTGAGTATAGAGGAAACACATGATGTAGATGCAGTATCCGGCGCTTTTCTGTTGGTTCCTCGCGATTTGTTTCTCCAACTGGATGGATTCGATGAAGATTTTTTTATGTACGGCGAAGATTTAGACCTTTGTTACCGGATTAAAGAACAAGGGAAACGAGTCGTTTATTATGCACAAGCGCATATGGTACATCTAAAAGGTCAAAGCGGATTATCTGATAAATCTCCGAAAGTGATTCAAAGCTTTTATCAGGCGATGCGATTGTTCTATGATAAGCATTATCTGGATCGGTATTCCTGCATAACTACCGGTTTAGTGCATGGAGCTATTCGATGTAAATACTATTTGGCGATGAGAAATAATAAAGGATCAAACAAATGATAGATATATTGATGGCAACTTATAATGGAGAAACTTATATTACGGAACAAATTGAGTCTATTTTGGCACAAACCTGTCAGGACTGGCGGCTGATCATTCAGGATGACGGTTCATCAGATCATACCGTGTCCATTGTCAACGGCTACCAGCAGAAATATCCGGAAAAAATACAGCTGTTGATTCGAAAAACCCCTTCCGGTTCAGCAAAGGGAAACTTTTTATCCTTATTTCCTGTCGCCAGCAGTGATTATATCATGACTTGTGATCAGGACGATGTATGGGAGCCAGATAAAATTGAAAATACGTTTCAGGCGATGGTACAAGCGGAAACACGTTGGGGAAAAGATGTCCCGATATTAGTACACACCGATCTGACTGTGGTAGACAGCCATCTAGGCGTTATTGCAAAATCCATGTTCAAGTATCAGGGGCTGGATAAGAGAGCCTGCTCTCTGAACAGATTAATTGTGCAGAATAATGTGACGGGTTGTACCATGATGATAAACCGCGCTTTATGCGACTATTTGCTGTGTATTCAAAATACGGATGCGCTTCTAATGCATGACTGGTGGTGTGCGCTGATTGCCAGTGCAATGGGACAGGTCGTCTATCTGGACCAACCGACGGTTTTGTATCGCCAGCATGGGGATAATCAGCTGGGTGCGGTGAATAACCGATCCATACCGTCAATTGTAAAAAGATATTTTCAGAATAAAGATTCACGTGTCAGGCCTGCTTCCATCCAGAAAAGGATGACGAGTGCACACCGGCAGGCTGAATATTTTTTGGAATCTTATCGGGCCATCTTGTCGATTGAAGCTGTTAAATGTTTACAAAGATATATCCAGCTTCCGACTTATCCTAAATATAAACGGGTTTATTATATTTTAAAATATCATTATACCAGACAGAATTTGCCCATGCTGTTGGCACAACTCATATTGCATTAAAAAGGCCTTATCATAAAAAAATACCCTTGAAAGTATGTGCTTTCAAGGGTATTTTTTTATGAACGGGCCTGTTGATAGGCGATCAGGATATGCATAATATCCTGTAAAGTAATGTTCCCATCGCCGTTATAGTCGGCGGCAGACAACATTTGACTGTCCGCCTGGAGCTTGTCCGTATAAATCTGTACGGCAAGGGTCAAATCGTTCAGCCGGATTTGACCGTCTCCATTAATGTCACCGGGCAGTACAGGCTGTGCTGCTATGACAATATATGTACATTGGTCAAACATACCGCCTGCAGAAGCTGAAATCGTAGCAATACCTTCGCTGACAGCAGTCACATTGCCAAGCTGGTCTACCGTTAAAACACGCGGGTCGCTGGAGGCCCACTCCACAACATCATAGTCAGCAAATGCCCCATATAATCCTTCGACAGACGCTGTAAGTTTTTCCGTTTTTCCCACAGACAGGGAACCGTTTGTCTGATTTAAACGGACTGCATGTACCGGATTGGGTTCATGATTGAAAAATCGGGTTTCATAGGAATAGGAGGTAGGCGTACCGTCTGCCAGACGCAACCCGTCAATCTGTACGTGAAAGACAGAGCCTGGTTCATATACTGCATCTTTTGCACGAAACATAATACAGTTAGGAACTCCATAAGATTGCGTGGAAACACGCAAATACGAAGAACCGTCATCCGGAGCCCCCGTATTGAATCCAGCAGTGAAAGGATCATCTCCGTAAAAAACCCATTGTTTTTTCGTTGCTGCATCCGGGTCGGTTATATCGGTAAGCGTCACTGTCAGATCCCGCATGGTCTTTGCCGTAAGCTGCTGATATTTAGACGTATCCAGGGAAATAGACCATTGCAGATTTTCTACAATTGACCCATAGCTCCACACATAATCGTCATAGGTATATTCAACTGGAAACCAGCCTGACGGCCAGGCAATTTCCGCTGGAGCAGCCGATGCATCACCACTGGTATCAAATACCTTGAGTGCGGAATACACCTGATTATCCGGGCGGGAAACAAGGCCAAATCCTATGCGTCCCAACTTGGGATTTAAGATCCATCGGCGATGTCCCAATATGCCTGCATTGTTTACTCCCGGTTCTTCCATATAACCTAAAGTAAAATACGATAATGTATACCCTGTTGCCGGAGCCCCTGAAGCCCATCCGATATTACTGGTCGATGTTGCGTAAAACCCACGATTATAAAATTTCAGATCCATATTGCTTGGTCTTGGGGGGGTATGCTCTAATGTACCGCTGGCAGCCAGTAATAAAGCGCCGTATTGGGCATCTGTATTATAATTCGAAGAACTAGAAACATCAGGAAGCCCGACAAGATAACGAAGATAATTGATCAGGTTGGTACCAGATTGAATGTATTCTTCACTGAGTGCGCCTGCCGCATAAGGAGAATGGAGAGAAAAATCTTCGCTATAAATTTTGGATACCGTATTGGGACGAAGCTGCTGCCACTTCATCTTTGTTTCCAGCATTCCGCGTTCTACCGTAACCATAAAGTGCATGATATTGGTACCGTCTGTTGCGGTGATTGTAGTCGTCCCTAAAGAAACGCCGGTTACACGACCCATTTGGTCTACAATAGCAATCGAAGGATCGTCTGTTGACCAGTTTAAGTTGTCCCCATCCAGTGCATAAGGGTTTAAGACAATTCGTTCTCCCCGATAAGCAGTGATTCCTTCGACACTTTCATATACTGCCGATGCCTGGGGTAGCAGGCAGGATAATAATATACATGCTGTAAAAAGAGCAATTCCTTTTCTCCATAGATACTTCATGGTGATGCGGCCTTTCTGCAAATAGTAAATCATATTTATTTTAACATGTGTAAAGCAGAAAGTCCACTATATATTGTATTACAATTATATTACAATATAGGATATAGTTCGACGGTTCATTCGCCAGAAAGAGAAAAGGAGGTAACCACGGCTACCTCCTTTTCTCTTTCTGGCAAATTATTTAAAATATTCAACACCTGAACGGAAGATCAGCTGATCTTTATGCGAAGGGATATTTTTGCAGACATCCGGATCGACTACACGTTCGCTGTGTGCCATTTTACCTAGTACGCGGCCATCAGCAGAAGTGATTCCTTCGATTGCATAGACGGAATTATTCGGATTGAACCGAATATCATAGGTGGGGTCGTCATTCATATCGACATATTGTGTAGCAACCTGTCCGTTTACAATTAACTGTTCGATTACTTCTGGAGGCGCTACAAAGCGTCCTTCTCCATGAGAAATCGGTACACAGTGGATTGCGCCGACATGGAGATTTTTCATCCAGGGAGATTGGTCCGAGCATACCCGAATCCGTGTCATCATCGATTGATGACGGTTAATTGAATTAAATGTCAGGGTAGGGGAATTTGGATGCATATCTACAATTTTTCCAAAGGGAACCAGCCCCAGTTTAATCAGGGCTTGGAATCCATTACAGATACCCAATGCAAGACCATCACGTTTCTGCAGGAGATTATGCACTTCTTCTTTTAGTTTCGGATTGCGGAAGAACGCGGTAATAAACTTTCCGGAACCGTCCGGTTCATCTCCGGCAGAAAATCCTCCGGGGAACATCAGAATTTGCGCTTGCTGTAAACGTTTGACCAGTTCCTCTACAGACTCTTCGATATCACTGCCGGTTAAATTACGGATGACAAAAATATCGGTTTCAGCGCCTTCTTTTTCAAATGCACGCGCGGTGTCGTATTCACAGTTTGTTCCGGGGAATACCGGGATCAAAACCCGCGGTTTGGCCGTTTTATTCCGACAGATCAGAGGTGTTTCCGTATGGAAAGAAATCGTTGGAATTTTATCTTCTGTAACTTTCGGGAAACTGGGGAATACAGGTTCCAGCTTTTGTTCATATGCAGCCTGTAACTTGTCTATTTCCAGATGAATACCATTTGGAGCAATGATATCCGTTCCGCCGGTCACACCGATAATAGAAAGTCCTTTCGTTGAAGCTCCGCCGGAAAGTTCGATAATAAAACCACCGTAACAGGGATTAAAAAGCAGTTCACTGCTCAGTTCTTTACAGGCTACAAATCCTGTCCGGTTTCCCAGACACATTTTGAAAATAGCCTCCGATACCCCTCCATAAGACAGTGCCCAAACAGCTTTTGCCGTTCCGTCGGCGATTAATTTTTCTACTTTGGTAAATGTTTCTTTAATACTTTTATAATCCGGTGTTCCGTCCTTATTATATTGGGGGAGAATCATGGCCACTTCGGTAGAGGTACCTTTAAATTCTGGTGAGACAACCTTTTGGGCATTTGCAGTCGATACGGCAAAGGAAACAAGCGTTGGAGGCACATCAATATTTTCAAAAGTGCCGCTCATAGAATCCTTTCCGCCGATTGAAGCAATTCCCAGTTCCATTTGCGCTTTAAAAGCACCCAGCAGTGCAGACATTGGCTGTCCCCAGCGAACGGGATCATTTTGCGTGCGCTCAAAATATTCTTGGAAAGTCAACCAGCAGTGCTGATGACTTCCGCCAGCAGCAACCACTTTAGCTACCGATTCAATCACAGCATACTGGGCGGCATGATATGGACTCTGTTCACTTAAATACGGATTAAATCCCCATGCCATCAAGGCACATGAAGAGGTGTTGCCATAGCGTACCGGGATTTTCATGGCAAGTGCCTGTGTGGGTGTCAACTGATAAGCGCCGCCGTAAGGCATCAAAACACTGCCGGCGCCAATAGACGCATCAAAACGTTCGACCAGCCCTTTTTGAGAACAGATATTTAATGAAGATAGATGCTTTACCCATTGTTCTTTTGTATTTTCATAGGTATGTACTGGGTGTACAGATGCCTTAGGAATTTTAACAGAAGTATGTTTTTCCGCACCATTTGAATTCAGAAATTCTCTCGAAAGATCCACAATGGTATTTCCGAGCCAATGCATTTTCAGCCGAGGAGAGGCGGTGACTGTGGCTACCTGTGTGGCCAACAGGTTTTCCTGATGCGCTTGTGCAATAAATTTTTCTGCATCTTCCGCAGCCACTACAACAGCCATCCGCTCCTGAGATTCGGAAATAGCCAGTTCTGTACCGTCCAATCCATCATATTTTTTCGGAACTTTATCCAAATCGATTTCCAATCCATCTGCCAATTCTCCAATGGCTACTGATACGCCTCCTGCTCCGAAATCATTGCAGCGTTTAATGAGACGGGTGACTTCGGGATTTCTGAATAACCGTTGGATTTTACGTTCTTCCGGCGGATTGCCTTTTTGTACTTCCGCGCCGCAGGTTTCCAGTGAAGAAAGGGTATGAGACTTGGAAGAACCAGTAGCACCGCCACAGCCATCCCGTCCGGTTTTTCCGCCAAGCAGAATCACAACATCCCCAGGCTGTGGACGCTCACGAATGACGTTTTCAGCTGGTACAGCACCTAAAACAGCACCAATTTCCATCCGCTTTGCCACATATCCAGGATGATACACTTCTGCTACATGTCCAGTAGCCAAGCCAATCTGGTTTCCATAAGAACTATATCCGTTTGCAGCAGTTGTAACAATCTTCCGCTGCGGCAGTTTCCCAGGAATAGTCTGGTCAAAGCCGACGAGGGGATCGGCCGCGCCAGTAACCCGCATGGCACCGAAGACATATGCACGCCCGGAAAGCGGATCACGGATGGCACCGCCCAGACAGGTGGCTGCACCGCCAAATGGCTCGATTTCTGTCGGGTGGTTGTGGGTTTCATTTTTAAACATCAAGAGCCAGTCTTCCTGTTTTCCATCAACGTCAATTTTAATCTTGACAGAGCAGGCATTGATTTCTTCAGATTCGTCCAAGTCGGGAAGCAGTCCATCTTTTTTTAATTTTTTTGCAGCAATCACAGCCAGATCCATCAAAGTGATCGGTTTATCTTTTCCCTGGTAGAGATCTTCCCGTGTCAGCAGATATTCCTGATAGGTCTGACGGATTGCGTCATCTTCAATATCCACCTGATCAATTTGTGTCAAAAAGGTTGTATGACGGCAATGATCCGACCAATATGTGTCAATCATGCGAATCTCCGTTAACGTTGGATCACGATGTTCGGTGTTCTTAAAATAATCCTGGCAAAAACGAATATCGTCCTGATCCATCGCCAGCCCATAGTCCCGGATAAACGCTGCAAGCCCTTCTTCATCCAGCGATGTAAATCCAGAAAGGACCTGGACTGTAGTCGGGGTATCATACTGCTGATTCAGAGTCTCCGCCAATGCCAGAGAGGCTTCACGGCTTTCAACCGGATTAATCAGATAATGTTTGATTTGCTCAAATTGGGTGTCTGTTATATTGCCTTTTAAAATATAAACTTGTGCAGATTTTACCTTGGGACGGTCGCCGCAGGTTAAAAATTGGATACACTGTTCACAGGAGTCCGCACGCTGATCAAATTGTCCGGGCAGAAACTCCGTTGCAAATAAACGCTCATCAGCCGCTAACTTTGGCAGTTCTGTATAAGTAACATCAACCGGCGGTTCCGAAAAAACAATCGGAGTCGCCAAATCAAAAATTTCTTTTGAAATTCCTTCTACATCATAACGGTTTAAAATGCGGACTTTTTTTAGCTCATGGATTCCCAGCACGGAAATCAGGTCGTTGAGAACGCTGCCGGCGTGTGCAGCGTATGCTTCTCGTTTTTCGACATAAATACGCAATACAGACACAGTATTCACTCCGTTCAGTTTCGCCTGTTTTATTTATCCGGAAATAAAACAGAAAAATTTTCTATGATTTCTTTAAGTATACAGTATTTATTTCATAAATTCAATGTTTTCGCACAACTCACCAACACAACATTTGCCTAGGATGTTGGAAATTTTTGTGCATATTATCTTTCCGGACAGATCGTTATCCGTATACACTCGAACCGGTGTATAGTTGGGCGTATATCCTTGATAAAAATTCTCTGTCTGTTTTTCAAACAATACTTTTTCCACACGTCCGATCTGCTGAAGGCAGAATTTTTCATGCAGCCGGTCTCCAAGAGCAATCATCTGTTCGCTGCGTGCTTCTTTTACCATGTTATCCAACTGGTGCGGAAAAGAAGCAGCACGGGTGCCTGGCCGAATGGAATAGGCAAAAACATGAATACGTGCAAAACCGATTTCTTCTACATACTGAAGAGATTGCGCAAATTCTTCTGAGGTTTCTCCGGCAAATCCTACCATGATATCCGTGGTAATCGCAGGATTTTCAAAAGCCTGTCGGATATTTTCAACGATCTGTCGGTATTCCGCTGTATTATAATGGCGGTTCATCCGCCGAAGCGTTTTATCGCACCCACTTTGCAAAGAAAGATGAAACTGCGGGCACAACTTAGGAAGGGAAGCCATGACAGCGATATCTTCTTTTGTTAAAAGTTCAGGTTCCAGGGAACCCAGACGAATTCGTTCTATGCCATGTACACTGCAGGCTGTCTGCACTGCGTCCAACAGTTTTAAGCCAAGATCTAGTCCATAGCTGGACAGATTAATGCCAGTCAAAACAATTTCCCGATACCCATTTTGTGCTAAATTTTCCAGTTCTGTACGGATATCTTCCAAGGGTTTGGAACGAACGGGGCCTCGCGCAGTGGGAATAATACAATAAGAACAGTATCGGGTACACCCATCCTGAATTTTGACAAAAGCGCGAGTACGGTCCGCAAAACGGGAGATCTGCATTTTTTCAAAATTTTCTTTCCGTTCATGCGGCAGAATCTGAATAATCCGTTCGCCGGTTGCCATGGCTTGTTTTACCAGCGATGGCAATTGCGCACGCTCTCTTGTACCGGTAATAACGTCCGCTTCTGCGATTTGTCTTACATCTTCTGGAAACGCCTGTGGAAAACATCCGGTCAGGGCAATAACTGCACCCGGATTCTGCCGTTTATACCGACGAAGCATCTGCCGGGACTTTTTGTCCCCCATGGCAGTCACCGTACAGGAATTAATCACATATACATCCGCGATATCCAGATCGGATACAATATCAAATCCAGCGTCCGCAAATGCGGACATCAAAAATTCTGTTTCATACTGATTGACTTTACAGCCAAGTGTATAAAATGCAGCTCTCATATATTTTATTTCAACCTTTCTGTCTGATGGGGCGGCCTGCCAAACTGAAAGCGCCATGCTGAAAATATTCAGTACGGCGCTTTGAACATATGTATCATGCTTAAAAATTGGAATAGCCCATCCGGTGCAGGAAGTTATGAATCCGTTCAGAAGGACTTAACAGTTTGCTGATGGAAGAGTCATGATTTAGATTATCAATAAAATACGCAAGATATTTGGAAATATCCACTTCTACATACCATGGACGTTCTAACAGTTCCGGACGCCGGTAGACACCGTTTGTTGTAAAAACACGATTCAGAAAACCTTCCTGATACGCCTTATCAAACTTGTCCAAGCCGTCGCTGAAAAGGCCAAAAGTCGTACAGGCAAAAATACGTTTTGCCTTCATGGCTTTCAATTTATAAGCGATTTCCAGCATGGAATCTCCAGAAGAAATCATGTCGTCTACAATAATCAGATCTTTACCCTCTACGCTGTCTCCGAGAAATTCATGAGCGACAATCGGATTCCGTCCATTGACAATGGTGGAATAGTCACGGCGTTTATAGAACATCCCCAGGTCCAAACCCAGCACAGAAGAGAAATAAATACAACGGGACATAGCTCCTTCGTCAGGAGAAATAATCATCATATGCTTCGGGTCAAACTGCAAATTGTCTACGTTTTTTGCTAATGCTTTAATCATCTGGTAAACTGGCTGTACATTTTCAAACCCTTTCAGAGGATTTGCATTTTGTACACGGGGATCATGGGCGTCAAAGGTGATAATATTATCTACGCCCATCTGAGTCAATTCCTGCAGTGCCAGTGCACAGTCCAAAGACTCACGGGAGGCGCGACGGTGTTGACGGCCTTCATAAAGCATAGGCATGATCACGGTAATTCGGCGCGCTTTGCCGCAGGTGGCCGCAATAATACGTTTTAAATCCTGATAATGATCGTCCGGACTCATGGGCACGGTCATATCATACATTTGATAAGTGACGCCATAATTGAAAGGATCGCAAATAATATACAGATCATATCCACGGATCGTATCTTTAATGCAGCCTTTGCCTTCTCCGGACCCAAACCGAGGACAGGAATGGTTGATCAAATAGTCTTCCCGCTGGTAGCTGGTAAAGAACAGAGAATTCACATCATGACTGGTACGATCTTTTCGCCAGGCGACAATATAATCGCTGATTTTTTTACTGATCGCTTCACAGCCCCGCATTGCAATAATTCCTAAAGGTGCAACCGGAGGAGTAATAATCTCTTCAAAATTGTCTTCCATATTATACCTCGCTTTTATTGTATAAAATTTGGGTGTATGTATAACACAAATTTTCAATTCTATCTTAACATAAATCGGCTTTTTTGGCAAGAAGCTCTCACAAAAATACAAATATCTGTTTAAAGAGACAAATATTCTGCTAGTTGGAGATGGAAATCTGAACATTTTAGCAAATGGTTCTGTTATTTGTAAATGCTGAAGGGTCGGGAAAATGAATTTAAGATATATTGCAGATGTGTATCTTGAAACCAATCGGATAAAAATAGATAGAAAGTTTATCTGTTGATGTGGATAATCTGTTTTGTATTTGTGAGACCAGTTATGATACACAACATGTTGTGATTTGTTTTTTAAAAAGTAAAAAGTAATACAAAAATACACAAAAATAGATTTTTGGAAAATACAGGATAACAGCAAATAAACAAAAACACAATATATTGTGATGGTTGAATAATAATATAACAATTTTTTGTGTTTTATTTAAGAAAATCAAAAGATACTATTGACAAAAGGCAGAGATATCGTTATACTGATAAACGTAATATTGATGAACAGGCAAATACAAGATATGGTGTTTTGTTCGCAAATACTGAGAAGCGGGTTCAAATCATATGTGGGAGGCAAAAAAATGATCACCAGGATTGTCAAAAGAGATGGCCGAGAAGCCACTTTCAATGTGGATAAAATCATCAATGCGATTTTTAAGGCTGCAGAATCGGTGGGAGGAAGCGATTATAAAGAAGCAGAGGCGCTGGCATTTAAAGTTTGCGATTATATTGATCAGAAGAATGCCGGTCAAGTGCCAACTGTAGAACAGATTCAGGATGCTGTAGAAAAAATCCTTGTAGAGGAAGGGCATGCACGTACAGCCAAGAGTTATATTCTTTATCGTGCCGAACGTACCCGCATCCGTGAGATGAATACCCGTTTAATGAAAGTGTATGAGGATCTTACCTTTAAAGACGCGAAAGATAATGATATCAAGAGAGAAAATGCCAATATTGACGGAGACACCGCGATGGGAACCATGCTGAAATATGGCTCGGAAGGTGCAAAGCAGTTCTATGAAATGTATGTGCTGGATCCGGAACATGCAGCCGCACATCGAAACGGTGATATTCATATCCATGATCTGGACTTTTTAACCCTGACTACAACCTGCTGTCAAATTGACTTGATCAAGTTATTCCGCCACGGATTTAGTACTGGACACGGCTTTCTCCGGGAACCGAATGATATTCAAAGTTATGCCGCGCTGGCCTGTATTGCGATTCAGTCGAATCAGAATGATCAGCATGGAGGCCAGAGTATTCCGAATTTTGATTATGCTATGGCGCTGGGCGTAAAGAAAACCTACGCAAAGTTGTACCGTCAAAATCTGGGCAAAGCGATGGAACTGCTTGGCGGTGCCGAAGACGGGCAGGCTGTTGCATTAGAATGGGCTAAGCGCTTATATGATGAGCAGAACCTCCGTCCGGAACTGGCCGGTGCCAACGGTTACGAAGAAGCCGAACGCATTATGATGGAAGCTGACGGAGTACCGGCTGATATTGTCAAAAAGGTACAGGATTTTGCTTGGAAAACGGCACATAAAGAGGCTGACCGTGCAACTTATCAGGCAATGGAGGCATTGGTGCACAATCTCAATACAATGAACTCCCGTGCGGGCGCGCAGATTCCGTTTAGCTCCATCAATTACGGCATGGATACGACGCCGGAAGGCCGGATGGTTATCAAAAATATTCTGCTGGCTACCGAAGCCGGTTTAGGAAACGGAGAAACTTCTATTTTCCCGATTCATATTTTTAAGGTGAAAGAGGGAATTAATTATAATGAAGGTGAGCCCAACTACGACCTGTTCAAACTGGCCTGCCGCGTATCGGCCAAACGATTATTTCCGAATTTTTCCTTTATTGATGCACCATTTAATCTGCAATATTATAAAGAAGGTGACTATAATACAGAAGTAGCCTATATGGGATGCCGTACACGTGTCATTGGCAACCGTTATGATCCTACCCGTGAAATTGTCACCGGTCGCGGAAATCTCAGTTTTACCTCCATTAATCTGCCGCGTCTGGGTATAGAAGCCCATGGGGATCTGGATAAGTTTTTTCATGAACTGGATAAAAAAATTGATCTGGTCTTTGAACAACTGATGCACCGTTTCCGCATCCAATCCCAGAAGCGAGTGAAAAATTATCCGTTCCTGATGGGACAGGGCGTCTGGATTGACAGTGAGACGTTGGGACCGGAAGATACCGTGGGCGAAGTGCTCAAGCATGGTACTTTGACGGTTGGCTTTATTGGGTTGGCAGAGACTTTGAAAGCGCTGATCGGTGTGCATCATGGTGAAAGTATGGAGGCGCAGGAGCTTGGACTGAAGATTATAGGTCATATGCGTGAACGCTGTGACCAGCAAGGAGAAAAGACAGGCCTCAACTTTTCCCTGATCGCAACGCCTGCGGAGGGATTGTCCGGCCGTTTCCTGCGGATTGATCAGCAGCGTTATGGAAAAATCAAAGGAATTACAGATCACGATTTTTACACGAATTCATTTCATATTCCGGTTTATTATCCGATCAGTGCTTTTGATAAAATTCGTTTGGAAGCGCCTTACCATGCGCTGACAAACGGCGGACACATTAGTTATATTGAGCTGGACGGGGATCCAGTGAATAATCTGGAAGCATTTGAACAGATTGTCCGTTGTATGAAGGAAAGCGGTATTGGCTATGGTTCGATCAACCATCCGGTAGACCGTGATCCGGTTTGTGGGTATACAGGAATCATCAATGATGTCTGCCCCCGCTGCGGAAGGCATGAAGGGGAAGGCGTTCCGATTGAAAAATTACGTGAGTTACGCCGTCAATATCCCAATATGCCGCATTTTTATGATCGTGAAGTTTAAGATGATTTGATAGATGAAGAAAGGAAGGTCTTAATCATGGCAAATGTACAGGAAAATAAAAAATCAACGGTTTTGGTTGGAGAAAATGTTGGATTCGAACGGATCCGCAGAATTACCGGTTATTTGGTTGGAACCATTGACCGATTTAACAACGCAAAACGTGCAGAGGAAAGTGAGCGCGTAAAACACAGCTTATCGATTTCCAATCTGTAAACCTGACCGTTGAACTCCCTGGTTTGCGATCAGAAAATAAACAGACCCGATGTGCAGTATTTGCCATCGGGTTTGCTTTTAATAGAAAAATAAAAATGAGTAAAAATAAAGATCCCGAGATATGAATAGAAACCGGCGATTGAATGAAACAGGAGAGATAAGCAGTTATGGAGATCCGTATTGCAGGCGTGGTAAAAGAATCAATTGTGGATGGCCCTGGAATCCGATATACAGTTTTTACGCAAGGATGTCCGCATCACTGTCCAGGATGCCATAATCCACAAACCCACGATTTTTCTGGTGGAACGGTTACAGATACACAAAAAATAGCGGAAGATATTGCAAAAAATCCGCTTCTAAAAGGTGTCACCTTTTCTGGAGGTGAACCCTTTGAACAGCCGGAGGCGCTATGTGAACTGGCTGAACAGGTACGAGCGATCGGAAAGGATATTGTGATTTATTCAGGATATACATTTGAGCAGTTGCTGGAAAAGAAAAACCCGGCTGTACAAAAATTATTGTCCATGGCATACATGTTGGTAGACGGACGTTTTGTCATGGAGGAAAAAGACTTAACATTGCAGTTCCGCGGCAGCAGGAACCAGCGTTTGATCGATTGTCAGAAGAGTCTGGCTGCTGGGAAAGCTATTGAAATTGTGATTTAGGCATGTTATACTGTTTTCAGGAATAAAATTTTAGAAAGGGACCCCCTTGCGGTGTGCGGAGGTTCAAGGCAAAAGGGGCGTTTGCAGATATGTTGCAGCGTCCTTTTGGCGTTTACTGGTATAAATGGGAAAAAGGCATAATATTAAGCTTTAACAGTATACAAAAGAGTACAGAGGTTTTGAAAAGTATGGACATAAAAGCATGTTGGATCAGAAGGATATTAGGTTTTGTATTGGCTGTATTTTCTCTTTTTTCTGTCACTGGCTGTAAGGAACCGGTTCTGACCGGAAAAGCGTTTGTTTATTATATTGAAGCAGATCCTTTGAATTTGGATCCGCAATTGGCCGAAGATAACCAGTCCCTGCTGGTGATCCGAAATATTTTTGAGGGATTATTGCGGAAAGAAGCGGATGGCAGTCTGGGTTTAGGCGTGGCGAAATCTTACACGGTCAATGAAACAGGGACTCATTATGAGTTTTCGTTACGGGAAGATGCGGTCTGGCATTTTCCGGGTGAAGGGGAATCAGCACCAGTGACAGCAGAAGATTTTGTGTACGCCTTCCGCAGAATTTTTGATTCTACAACTCGTTCGCCTTATGCAGAAGATTTCTTCTGTATTCAGAATGGTCAGGAAGTTTTAAACGGTACCCTGCCAGCAGAAGAACTGGGGATTTATGCCGAGACGCCTTATCTTTTGGTCATGGATTTGGAATATGCCGACCCTCTGTTTCTGGAGCGCTTGACATCGGCTCCTGCGATGCCGTGCAACGAAGATTTTTTTCTTTCTACCAAAGGAAAATACGGCTTAAATGTCAAAGCAACCCCGGCAAATGGCCCTTTTTATTTAAGAAATTGGACGGCTGATACTTCTTTATTTTTAAAAAGCAACCCAAATTATATCTCCGATTCTCCTGTATTGGCGGATAGTGTGACATTGCAGGTGCAGTCGGATACATCTCGATGGATAGACGGATTTATTGACCAGAAAGCAGATGCTATCCTCTGTTCTGGTCCAGCGGTAGAACAGATTCTGCACAAAGGATATCAGACGGAAAGCTTTGACGATACAGTTTGGGGCCTGGTTTTTCAATTGGAAAATCAGTATTTTTCCAATATGAATATCCGGCGGGCTCTGGCAAGCAGCGTGAATGCGGAAGCCTGGCAGCAAGAGCTGCCGGTATATTTGCACGCTGCAAAAGGTGCAATTCCGCCCTCTGTTTCTTTGGCTTCCGGAGAAAGTTATCGGGATTACGCTGGAGAAATGGGGAATATTTCATATAATACCGAACAGGCCAGAGAATATTTGAATCAGGGAGCCGCAGAGCTTGATATTGCTTCCCTGAACGGGCTGACAGTAACCATTCCAGAGGGATTGGTACATGAAGAAATTTTTCTTTCTCTGGCTGAAACCTGGCAAAAAGAATTGGGCGTGTTTTTTGCAGTAGAAGTTCTTCCTCTGCAGGAATACCTCCTTCAAATAACGTCCGGAGATTTTGATTGTGCGATTGTTCCGCTTTCTGGAGAAGACAATTCTCCGGAAAGTGCTCTGTCCATTTTCCGATCCAGCCTCGAGCCTAATCCATTTTCTTATGTTTCTGAAACATTTAACCGCGCCATGGATACGGCGGCAAAAGAGGTGGATCCGGAAATAAAGGCGGAGGCATGCGCAGAGGCAGAACGCATTCTCCTACAGGATTATGTGTTTTTACCGCTTTATTCCCAAACCCAATACTTTGCACTCAATCAAGATGTGACGGGAATCTTTTTTGATGCTTCTTCCCAGTTGGTTGATTTTAAAAATGCGGTGAAACCATGAATCAGTATGGAGAAAAAAAGGAAAGCGATACCTGTAGCAGCTGCCAATATTGTTGGAAAGATACCCGTCATACCGACTATATACGTCCCCCTTATTTTTTCTGTCAGAAGAAAGGAAGTTTTTTCAGCCGCAATTATCGAGTCGGCGAAAAGACAAGAATTGATCCGGATTTTCCCGCTTGTCCGGAATATCGCAAAAAATAGACAAAAAGGAGAAAAACGATGCAGCTGCCGAATTATGTTTTACAGGCAATCCGTAGATTGGAAGATGCGGGTTATCCCTCCTATGCCGTGGGAGGATGTGTCCGCGATCTTTTGCTTGGAAATATGCCCAAAGACTATGATTTGTGTACAGCCGCTGTCCCAGAACAGATTCTGACTGTATTTAACAATGAACTGACCGTACCGACTGGTCTTGTGCATGGAACTGTTACGGTTTGGTTGGAAGGGAATCCTCTGGAAATTACTTCTTTTCGGTCTGAAACAGGATATGCAGACAGCCGGCATCCGGATCAGGTACAGTTTGGCGTTTCATTAGAAGATGATTTAGCGCGGCGAGACTTTACGGTCAATGCCATTGCGTTTCATCCGATACGTGGACTGATAGATCCTTTTCACGGAGAGACAGACCTGCGCGCCCGAAAAATTCGGGCAGTTGGACGGCCTGATTGCCGTTTTTCAGAAGACGGACTTCGAATTTTGCGCATGTTTCGATTTGCGGCACAACTGGAATTTGATATCGTGCCGGATACCTTATCCGGTGCAGTACGGGCGCTTGACAGATTACAGCATATTTCTGGTGAACGTATTTTTATGGAATGGATGAAACTGACATCTGCGCAAAATCCGTCTGAAGTATTACAAATCATGGATCGGATCGGTGCACTCACCGCCATGTTTCCTGAACTGGTGTCTCAGGATAACAGAAAAGACATATATCAGGCTTTTGCCTATACACCCGCGGATACAAAATTAAGGACAGCGATGCTGTTTTGGAATTTACCGATACAGGCTAAACAGGCACTGCTGCGATTACATGCTGATAAACGGACAATATCCGCGGTGACACAGCTTGCAGCGATGGGAAATCTGTCGGTTCCTTCTGGAGAACGGGAGATCCGGTATTGGATGAGCCGCTATCCTATAGACCAGATCCAAAGATTTTTAGAGATTCAAAAGGCATTTGGCGCCCCTACAGCGGATGCGGCAATTGAGCACCTGCATCAGGCGCTGTATTCTGGTTCATGTTATCAGATTAAGGATTTAGCCATTAATGGACAGGATTTATTATTATTGGGAATTCCTGAAGGAAAGCAGGTTGGAGAAATTCTATATGCCTTATTGCAGGAAGTATTGGATGAACCACAAAAAAACACCCATTCGGTTTTAGTCGCACGGGCTGCGGAATTAATATTAGCAAACAAAAAAGCCGGGGGAACAGAATAAAATCCTTAACATTTTTGCATTGTTTATGCCCCATTATGGCGTATTGTTGCTCCGTTCCATTTTTTAGTAAAACCCCTGGGCCGCGGTATTTCCGCATATTTCATCCGGTTAAAAAGAAGTTCCCGCTGACAGTCGTCAGCGGGAACTTCTTTTTTCAAATCCATGAGGAAAACGAATCGTACTCCTTATATGACTCAAAACTTGCGCATTTGTAACTAAAGAAGGGGGACTTCATCAGATTTCTTTTCTGTGAACAGCCTTTTTATTTGAAGGTATTTACCTCTAACTGCCTCTGTTTTTCCCAGAGTGAAAGAACAGCAGTGCAGCACCGGCCGCCAATAGGATGCATTGCATCATAATGACTGTTACCGGCATGGTAAAGGAGGGATCCAGTGTCCCTAAAGTCAGCGGATATTCGTTGAAGAAACTCCCGTCCCAAATTCCCAGAGTCTTCGGCAAGGGCAGAGCCATGCATACAAATGGGATCAGCATCCAGCTATATACCAGCCAGGGTTTGATCGAACCCAAAATCCAGCCGCTCCCCAGTGCGAATATCAGAAGGGGAACAAGAGTGACCAAAGCCGGGAACAACAGTGTTCCCCAATCAAACCATCCAAAATACCAACCATAAAATACAGCGGCTTCCACCAGACAGGCCAGCGTTAACAAGCCGGTTCCCACCAGTGCAGCAGCACACCGGGTCAGCACGTACTTGCGAGGCACCACTTGGGTAGCGTCGATGAGCACGGCCGTCCGCCGGGCTTTGGGCGAGGTGAAAAAGGTTAGGAAAAGCAGGGCCCCGATCCACAAAAGTGGACTCATTCGGCTTAGATAATCCCCGAAGCTCCAGGGGGAAAAGGGCGCGGTGTGGGATACCCCTAAAATGGTCACGCTGTTCAGTACTTGCCAGCCATAGAACAGGACCACCAACAAAAGGCCAACAAAAAACTTGTTCCATAGCAGCCGTTTACATTCATATCTAAATATCTTACACAAGGGTCAGATCCTCCTCTGTCAGCCCGCAGGCATCTAAAAATTCCTGATAGGTCAAATAGGGGTAGCTCCAGTTTAGTTCCCGGTTGAACAGACTGTTTAGAATCTGATCCATAGCCTCCTCGCCGCCCACCAGTTCCTGCGCTTTCAAAATTTTTAACGGCATCTCGCAGTATTGCCGCACATAGGCCAGGCTGTTGGAGATTTGCAGCTGTTCCTCCTCAGGCAGTCCGGCCAGATACTCCGTGTTGCGCACATAGAAGTTCAGGTAGTAATCATCCACTGCCTGTTGCCATTGCTCGACATAGTGTTTCTGGGCGTATTCTTCGTCATAAAGTTCCTTGACAATACGATAGGTGGTATAGACCGTCAAGCCCTCCGCCGACCAGGGATTCGTATTATCAAAGCTATCAAACATGTTCCCCAGGCCCCACCACTGATGGACCAGTTCGTGGATCATTACCTCGCCGGGGATGGCGCCCTTACTGCTGTCTCTCAAATTGGCGGCGGTGAAATCCGCCTCGTCCAGCAGACTGGCCCCGTTGCTGGCATATCCACCGCCAGATACCCGGCTTTGGATGAGCTTAAGGGTGCCTCCCGTGCTAAAGGACAGGGGACCATAGTGTTCTGTGCAATAGTCCACCACCGTTTTCACGGCATTCACCGCTCCGGCCTCCTCCATCACAGCCTGATGCTTGCGGCCATAGTAGAACTGGATGGTGATGCCGTCGGTCTGGATATCCTGCCGGATGTAATCTCCAGCGTAGAGAATACCGCCCACCCCGTTGTCCTCATAACGCCAAGTAGACGTTCCATCCTCGTGCTCTGCCACAATCTCTGCCTCATTTGTTCCAAAGGGAATGACCATCATGGAACTGGGCAGAATGACTTCCACTGTGGCCGGGTACATCCCCTCATCCGGTAGCACATTCAACAGGCGGGGCGCCAGTGCCGCGTTTTCCAGGCAGAGGTACTCTGTGCTGATTTCCGCAGCGCCTTGCATGGTGGAGAGATTGCGATTCTCCTGGGGAAAACCACTATACTCCACTGCCAGCTCTACCGCTTCCTCAGCGGGAACAGTGACTTCCAACATGACCTCGTTATACTCCTGGTAATCGCCAACGGAGAAGGGCACATTCGCCCCATTGGCCTGTACAGAAGAAATGGTATAACCGGGTTGAATCCCAAATGCCACTGTTTGTGCCTGACCCGAGGTATTCTGAAACTGATAGGTTGCCCGACCGGTCACCGTTCCGGCAGTGGTGTTCGGATACACTTGAGCAGTGCGTCCTGAACAGAGAATCCCTTCCAGATAGGGCAGATCGTAAAAAGACATGACCGATTCATCCGGGTTACTGTGATCCACCATGGGTTGGACGGCATAGGCTGTACCGGAACAGGTCAGCAGAAGTAAAGAGATCATTGGACGGTATACTTGCCGCATATTACGAGCCAGAGAACCAAGGAGCCCTTTCCCATACTGCCGGACACAGAGATAGGACAACGTCCAGATCCCAGCCAGCGCCGCCAGCCAGGTCAGACGCATATAAGCCACAGAGCGGAAGATCCGGAAGTTGGAGAAATCGTCCGATAGAGCCCATACAGAGGGATTAAGCCAGCACAGCTGCCAGTGATCCGTCCAAATCGTCAGACTCAATCCGGCAAAAGCGGCAAAGAGCACCAGGGAAAGATCTGCCCGCCTGGTCATTTGATAGGCAGAGGCGGCGGCTAAAATGGACAGAGGGAGAGCAAGCCCCATAAAAAGAAGATACGCGAGAACATAATCAGTGCCGCCAAAGACAGAGCCGATCAGTACCCAACTGATCGGAAACCAGACCAGCATGGTGACTATCAGCGTTAACAACGCGGCCGCGAGCAGGGCCAGCAGGCGCACCAGAGCCATGCACAGTGGAGAGACCACTGCGTCCATCAGGACAGCCACCCGGCTCCGGTGGGCCCGATCCAGTTCAAACACCGTCAGCAGACCGAATAGAATACCGCCTCCCACACCGCCAGCCAGAGCCGGGTTGGCAAGGTAGATAGAAAGCATGGTGCTGGCAGACGCCGGCTTATATAGGATCAGTCCTGCCAGAGGAGATAGAACTGTTAGTAGGACAATCAACCAGGTCAGGCGGCTTTGCAGGAGCCGCCGCAATTCCAGAGGAAACAGTTGGATTGTTTTCATTGGATCGCCTCCTGTAAGATCAGATAAAGGTAGGCGTCTTCCAGTGAGGGTTCCTCCGGCTGCGCATAGGCTGGGAGGGTGTCTGCTACCGCCCGGCACCGAATGCCCTGGCTGGTGTTGACGCGAGATGTAATATGGAGTCCCTGGCCCTGGGTGACTTCCCGTTCCCAAAAGACCCCTACATGGCCCACGGCGGCTTGGATCAGCTGGGCTGGAGTGCCGGTAAACAGGATTCTTCCATGGTCGATGACCACCAACTGGTCGCACACCGACTGTACATCCTCGATGATATGGGTGGACAGCAGCACCAGGCGGTTCTGTGCCGTCTGAGAGAACAGGTTGCGGAAATGGATGCGTTCCTCTGGGTCCAGTCCTACCGTGGGCTCGTCGAAGATCAAAAACGGCGGATTTCCCAATAAGGCCTGAGCAATTCCTACCCGCTGACGCTGACCTCCCGAGAGGGTGCGGATTTTAGCCTTCGCCTTCTCTTCCAGGTTGACCGCCCGGATGACCTCTTGAATAGCGGTTTTGGGGTCACGCAGTCCCTTAAGAGCGACCATATAGTCCAGGAATTGTACCACGGTAAGTTCGTCAAACAGTCCGAAGTCCTGGGGCAGATAGCCCAGCTGTGCTTTTAGCAGCCGGTCTGTCTTGGCAAGAGGCATTCCGTCTACCTGAATGGAGCCGGAGGTAGGCATCAGGGCGGCCACCAACAGTTTCATTAAGGTGGACTTTCCCGCACCGTTAGGGCCTAATAAGCCGATCAGACTGGGCGTTTGCAAATCAAGGTTGAGATCTTTCAGCGCCTGTTTCCCGTTTGGGTAGGTCATACTGACGTTTTGAATGCGAATTTCCATATTGTCTGGTTCCTTTCTTTTTGGAATATAGAAAGGATACCAGGGTTATATGGAGTAAAAGTGCAGATTGTATGTGTTTTGTATGGAGAAGTGGAACACAGATTGATACAGATAAAAAGTCTTGTTCGCACCTTAGATAGATCCCGGATATAGACTTTTTCGTATTATGGGCATGGTAAAATTGTTTCAATGGTTGCAGCGGCACAATGAGATTTGTCAAGTAAAGAGCAAAAGGATAGAGTGGATAGATGGTAGTTTTTCAGAGAAAAACTGTATCAATGCTGGATGGATCCGTTTTCTTTGAGAAAATTTGCTCCAGAATGAATGAAAGCCCATGATACGACCAATCAAGGTGCAGATATAAAAACGGCCCTCCGATTGGAGAGCTGTTTTACATATCAGGTTGTTTCCGATGGAAAGAATATCGTGGCCCGCACGCCGTCTTCTGTATTTTCAATCACACAAGAGGCTTGATGCCGCTCCAAGATCATCCGCACCAGGTAGAGACCCAGGCCGCTGCCGCCAGTGGTCCGGTTACGGGAAGCCTCCTCCCGATAGAAAGCCTCGAAGAGATGGGGCAGGGCCTCCTCGTGGATATGCGTATCCGTATTTTCCACCGTCAGAGCAGGGCCACCCTGCCTCATCCCGCACCATACCCGAATCTCCGCCCCCTCTGGAGAATAAAGGGATGCGTTGGAGAGCAGATTTCCAACAGCCTTTCCCAGCAGAGAAGCGTCCCCAGTTACGATGATCCCCGGCGTTAGGGTGGATACCAGATGCTGTCCGCGCTGTTCCAGCAGATCGCTGTCTAAGGACAACTGTTGTTCCATCAGGTCAGACAGATCCACAGACTCCTGTCTGACATCCGCTGTACCGGTCTCCATCCGGGAAATAGCCAGCATCTCCCGGATTAAGCTTTCCATCCTACCTGTGACTTGGAGGGAGCGCAACAGATACTTATCCCGGTCACGGTACACATCCACTCCCTCCAGCATGCCAGTCAACTGTCCCTTTAGGATGGTAACCGGCGTTTTCAGCTCGTGTGAAGCGGCGGAGAAGAAAGCCATTCGCTGGCGATCCAGCTCTCGCTCCTGTTCTACTTCTCCCCGTAGGGCACGGTTGGCGGTTTCAAGTTCCTTCAGAGCGTTGGACAGCCGTCGGGCCATCTGGTCCAGGCTACGGCCCAAGGCGCCGATCTCGTCCCTGCGCTGTTCCTCACATTTCCAGTTGAAATCCAGCTCTGCCATTCTGCCAGCAATCCCGCTGAGCCGCACGATAGGGCGGGTGATGTACCGGGAGTAGACCAACGCGCACAGCAGCGAGAAAGCCAACAACACCAGCAACAGCCATGGAGCCATCTGCCCCAGCGCCCGTACTGCCAAATTTTCTTTCTCCACAAGGGGGGTGACATATAGAGAATAGAGGGCCTGTTGGTCGGCAAACTGCACATCAGTGATGATGGTATTTTGCTCGGACATGGTGACGGTCACCGTATCTTCTGTTTCATCCGGTTTCGCCGCCCAGGTGACGGCCGACTTGTCTCCGACATCTGTAACCACCCTTGATTCATCCTCATACAACGACTGAATAGCAAGTTGAGAGTTTGTATTTACGATTTGACCGTCAGGCCCTATCAGCATGGCGTCTGTCCCTGAGGAACGGATGAACTCGTCCAACAAAGGCCCGCAGTTCTCCAGATCCATATCAGCCAATCTGTTTACCAGCGTGTCTACCTGTCGCTCCAGGTCGTCATTGACTACAGCAGTGTAGGTGATCGGAGTGGCCCAGGCAATCAGGCCAAAGGTGATGGCCCCGGCACAGAGGAGGATAAGGGAGGTCATGAGGAAAATCCGGGCGGTTAGACTCTCACTGAGCTTCCTTCGCAGCACGATAGCCCACCCCCCTTACTGTCTCGATATAGTCTCGCTCCAGCTTGTGGCGGAGATTTTTGATGTGGCTGTCCACCACACGCTCGTCCCCATAGAAATCATAGCCCCAAAGCTTAGCCAGCAACATCTCTCTGGTAAACACTCGCCCAGGGGTGGCCAGGAAGGTGTGTAGCAGTTCAAATTCCCGCGCCGTCAACTCCACTGCCCGACCATTCAGGGCCACTTCTCTGGTATCCAGATTGATGATCAAATCCCGATACTGAAGGCAGTTTTCCTCTTCTGCACCACTGCTTCGGCGGAGAACTATTCGGATCTTCTCCAACAGGATGGGCATGGAGAAAGGCTTGGTTATATAGTCGTCAATATTCAGGCCAAAGCCCCGTAGCTGCTGTTCTTCACCATCCAGAGCCGTGAGCATCAGGATGGGAACCTGGGATTGCTGGCGAATCAGCTTACAGACCCCAAAGCCGTCGATTTTAGGCAGCATGATGTCCAGCAGAACAAGATCAAAGGGATGGGTTTGAAACAGGGTCAGGGCTGTCACGCCATCTCCAGCTATGGCCGTTTCATATCCGGCAGTCCGAAGGTAAGCACAGAGTAATTCCTGAATGTCCAGCTCATCTTCTACGATTAAAATTTTCTTCATAAACAATCACCTAGCAGGAGTATAACATGGAATTGTGAATTTATTGTGGAGGATTTCTTTTTTTGGATGTTCACACGTTCAATTGCTCCCCTTATACAGGTTGGCATCTACCAAGTGGGGGAGAGATGCAGGTCCGTCAAAGAAAGGGGATCCGGCGGCTACTGCTCCAGTCCAAAAGGAAGGGGACTACGGCGTCTCCCTGATCGGGAATTTGTCACCAACACCCGGTCCACCATTTCCACCCTGCGTCCTGCTCTGAACATCTACGCCCATGTTACTGATAAGATGTGCTGGACAGCGGTGATAAAGATCAATCAAGGGGATTGTCCAATCCAAACCGCAACCCGATTTCCAAGAGAAAACACCATGATCGCATTCCAGGTTAGAAAGTGCCGGCAGCGCAGAACGGATTAATAATGAACCCCCGGCAAAGTCGGGGGTTTTTCATAGACGGGTAAAACCCTCTATTACTAGCCACGTGTCACGTCACGTTGGTACGATCTGGCTTTTGCGTAA
>CAJFUK010000047.1 GCA_904420125.1 Candidatus Falkowella caecavicola
CTCCTATGTTTTAACGCTTGTGGTTGGCAGACCTTTTCCATTATACCATAGGAGCTCTTTTTTTACTCATCGGCAAATGCCTTCACCGAACCACTCGCTTAGCGAGTGGTTTTCGTTATAAAAAAACAGCGGGTATCCTCTAAAAGCAGGATACCCGCCATCGCTGCCCAACCCTGCCGTAATTCGGCCCGCTCCGATTTGCCGTCCCGATTCCAGCAGATTGGGGATATTTTTCATGACCAAAACTGTTATTTTGCGTACTCTATTGCACGGCTTTCACGGATCAAATGCACTTTAATCTGTCCGGGATAATCCAGTTCATTTTCAATCTTATTCACAATATCTCTGGCAACCAGCACCATCTTCTCGTCCTTGACCTCTTCCGGTTTAACCATAATCCGGATTTCGCGCCCGGCCTGGATGGCAAATGATTTTTCTACGCCTTCAAACGAACAAGCGATTTCTTCGAGTTTTTCCAGACGTTTGATATAATTTTCAAGATTTTCCCGCCGTGCGCCTGGGCGTGCGGCAGAAATTGCATCTGCTGCCTGCACAATACAGGCAATAACCGTACGGGGCTCTACGTCTCCGTGGTGCGCTTCAATCGCATGGATGACATCCGGATGCTCTTTATACTTTTTACAAACCTCCACACCGATTTCCACATGGGAACCTTCAATTTCATGATTAAGCGCCTTGCCGATGTCATGCAGGAGACCTGCCCGACGGGCCATATTGGCATCCACGCCGAGTTCGGCCGCCATGATGCCGGATAAATGCGCTACCTCAATAGAATGGTTGAGGACGTTTTGTCCATAGCTGGTCCGATAATACAGGCGGCCCATCAGCTTGATCAATTCATGATGAATGCCATGCACGTTGGTTTCAATCACAGAGCGTTCACCCTCGGTTTTGATCTTGGTTTCAACATCCCGCCGCGCTTTTTCCACCATCTCTTCAATCCGGGCCGGGTGGATCCGCCCGTCTGTAATCAGTTTTTCCAGAGCCAGGCGCGCAATTTCCCGCCGCACCGGGTCAAAACAGGATAAGGTGATGGCTTCCGGGGTGTCATCAATGATCAGATCTACCCCGGTCAGGGTTTCCAGCGTCCGGATATTTCGGCCTTCCCGGCCGATAATCCGTCCCTTCATCTCATCGTTGGGCAATGTCACCACAGACACAGTCGCATCGGCAACATGGTCTGCGGCGCATCTGGCAATGGCCAGAGAAATCAGCCGACGGGCTTTTTCCTCGGCTTCATCTTTGAGCGTCTGCTCATAATTGGTAATCTTCACGGCTTTTTCATGGACCAGTTCATCTTCCAGGGTTTGCAGAATCTGCTCCTTTGCCTGATCCTGAGTCAGTCCGGAAATCCGCTCCAGCTGCAGAAGCTGTTCCTGCTTGACCGCTTCCGCTTCTTTCAAGCGCTCTTCCGCCTCGGCGAGGCGTCCCTGCAGGATCTCCTCTTTCTTATCAATATTATCGGTTTTCTTATCTAATGTTTCTTCTTTTTGCTGCAATCTCCGCTCCAGACGGTTGACCTCATTCCGGCGCTCTTTAATATCCTTGTTGGCTTCATTGCGCATGGCATGAATTTCGTCTTTGGCTTCTACAATGGCTTCTTTTTTCTTGCTCTCCGCCGCTTTCTGGGCTTCGGCGATGATTTTTTTTGCCTGGTCCTCTGCGCTTCCGATTTCGGCCTCCGCAATTTTTTTACGGTAATCAATCCCTTTTTTAAAAGCAATATAACCGAAAAGCAGACCGGAGAAGACGAAAGCAATGACAATCAACACAATCGCAATTGGCATTGGCATACTGCATACTCCCCTTCTTTTCCAAAAGTCGATGGCTGCTGTCCGGCTGTCAAAAGGCTGACAGTATTATGTATTTTTCAAGCTCCTTTAGGTTTTAATTGGCTGACAAAACAAGACGCATAGGGATCAAATCTGTTTCCTGATCCCGGAATGGATACCGCCTGCCCGGCGTTTGTACTGCATATCATAAACCGTTTTAAGACAGAAAGATCATTCACCAATCATCCGATTGAAAAGCCGTTTTATTTATCCTAATTAAGCTGGCCGCCTTCTGAAAACCGGCGCCATTCTGCGGCCACCTGTAAAAAATGCGGCCGAAGAAGGGTTCCCTCCTTTACGCCGCATCCCGACAGGCATACGCACATTTTTCATTTCATATCATTCTATCAAAAGCATAAAAGCTTACACTTTTACTCTTTCTATTTTATAACGAAAAGAGGAATCTGTCAAGTATTCTATTGTACAGAACGCCTATAAAATCCAGCAGACGTGCAGAAAATTATGCAGTTTTACAATTTTTTCTCCGGGTCGGGACAGGTCCGGATTTCCCCCAGCATATAGCCGGCAAACTCCTGGAGAAGCGCCTGCCGCCCACCCACGCAGAATGTCTGGACGCCGGCATAAGTGCTGGCGGCATCCCGCAGAAGCTGGGCGTACCTGGGGGGGCAGGTGAGAAAGGCCCCATTGTGCGCCTTCCCGTTTGGAAAGCACCGCGCCCTCCCGGCAGTAAGCCAGCACGCGGCAGAGGTTGAGCAGGAGGTAGACCGGCTGCTGCAGAATCTCGTCCGGCGCGTTTTGAACGTCCCGCCAGATACTGTCCAGACAGGCCATACCTGGAACAGGCCCGAACAGCTCCTTCACCGGCGGGCCGTATAATGCGATCCCGCAGTCCCGGATCACTGTAAAATGGGCGGCGAGATCCGGATCCGTCCCCTGCATCCGCCGGCAATATCCGCGCAGGTCGGCCAGATATGCCTGCCGGTGGGCATTGGAAAAATGCAGCTCAAAAGGGGTCGGATAGACAAATTGCCGGCAGTATGCCGCCAGCACCAGGCTCATTTCCAGGCCCTTGGGCGGGCAAGCGGGGTACAGAGCCAGAAGCGCACGGATAAAATTTTCCTTTTCCTCCGGCGTCGGCGGCTTCTCTGTGACGACGATCCAGTCAATATCACTTTGATCCCAGCAAAAACAGCCGAAAGCAACCGACCCGTGCAGGTAGACGCCCACCAGGTTTTCCGCAAACATGTCCACGCAGATCTGCCGGATCCGCCGGAGGATATTGTCCAGGGATGCGTCCATTGACGCTTGCTCCTTTCATTGGAGAGATCACAGGGGACAGGGGAGGCCTGGGTCCGCCCGATCTTAAAGGTATGGGACGGGCGGATTTGGGCATCAGAAGCGCGCGAAAGATTGTTCTTCCCCCTGTGCGGGCGGCAGACGGTGATGCGGGAAAGCATACCGGTCCACGCCGTGCTGATACAAAAACCGGGCAGAGATGATTTCCCTGCCCAGCCATTCCAAGCATTTACTTTTTAGGGAGTGGGACAAAGCCCACCTTTTTATATACTTTTTCCAGGGTACGGGAGGAGTAGGCCAGCGCCTTTTCTGCCCCTTCCGTATAGCATTTTTGCAGATAGGCCTTATCCTGGATCAGCTGCGCAAATTTTTCCCGAACCGGCCGCAGATGTTCAGCAACTGCTTCACCAACCGCTGTTTTGAAATCGCCGTAGCCTTTTCCGTCAAAATCATGCGCGATCTGGTCAAAGGTCAGGCCGGTCACGCTGGAATAGATGGTCATCAGGTTGTTGATGCCGTCTTTTCCTTCCCGGTACACCACTTCCATCTCCGAGTCCGTCACCGCGCGTTTGAACTTTTTCACAATGGTTTCCGGCGGGTCCAGCACCAGAATCGTTCCATTGGGGTTTTCATCAGATTTGGACATCTTTTTCGTCGGATCTGCCAGAGATTTGACCCGCGCGCCAACCTGCGGGATATACGGTTCCGGAATCCGGAACACGTTCCCGTAAATCCCGTTAAACCGCAGCGCAATATCCCGTGCGATTTCAACATGCTGCTTCTGATCGCCGCCGACCGGGACCAGGTCCGGCTGGTAAATCAGAATATCCGCTGCCATCAGCACCGGATAGGTAAACAGGCCAGCGTTGACATTATCCGCGTGTCTGGCCGATTTGTCCTTGAACTGGGTCATCCGGGAAAGCTCCCCAAACTGTGTATAGCAGGAAAGCACCCAGGACAGCTCTGCATGGGTATGCACCTGGCTTTGGATAAACATCAGGCTCTTTTCCGGGTCAATCCCCAAAGCCATTAAAAGCGCAAAGCATTCCAGAATCTTCTGCCGCAGGGCAGCAGGATCCTGGCGAACCGTCAGAGAGTGGAGGTCTGCGATCATATAAATACAATTGGCTTCCTCCTGCAGTTTTTCCCAGTTCCGGATCGCTCCGATATAATTGCCCAGCGTAAAAATACCGGTCGGCTGAATCCCGCTCAAAATAACCGGTTTGCGTTCTTTTTTTTCTGCTTCTCCCATCAGGATCCCTCCTTACGCTTTGGTCAGTTTTCCAAGCAGCTCCATGCCCCGCAGAATCTGCTCATCCGTCGGGGTGGAGAAATTTATACGGAAAGACTGGGTCGGATCAGACTCCCGAACCATAAACGCACTGCCAGGCACAACTGCAACCTTATATTCCTGGACTGCCCGCTGGCAGAAAGACATCATATTGATATGATCCGGCAGGGTACACCAGATAAACAGCCCACCGTCCGGCACCGTATGCGTAACAGCCGGGTCAAAATACGGTTCGAAGCAATCCAGCATCAGCTGCGCTTTCTTCCGATAAATTTTCCGCAACGAGGCAATATGTGCCTCAAAATCATATTCGTTCATAAACTGCTCGCAGATGATCTGGGCCATAATGCCGGTATGTACATCGTTGGTCTGCTTGAGAACCACCATCTTCCCGATAACAGGCGCCGGCGCCAGCACGTAGCCCACCCTGAGTCCTGGAGAAAGAACCTTGGAAAAACTGCCGCAATAAATTACAAGGCCATCCGTATCCAGAGACTTGATGCAGGGGATATCCTCCCCGCTAAACCGCAGCTCGCCGTAAGGGTTATCCTCCAGGATCATGATGCCATACTTCTTGGCCAGTTCATACACGCTTTTTCTCTTGGCCAGACTCATGGTGATCCCGCTGGGGTTCTGGAAATTCGGAATGACATAAAGAAATTTTACATTTTTATTTGTTTGCAGCGCCTTCTCCAGCGCTTCAATCGAGATGCCGTCCTCTTCCATCGGTATGCCGACAACATTCGCTTCAGATGCCTTAAACCCGTTCAGGGAACCCACAAACGTAGGCGCTTCACAGAGAATCGTATCCCCTTTCTGGCAAAAAATACGGGTGGCCAGGTCGATGGCCTGCTGTGCGCCGGAGGTCGTGATCAGATCGTCAAAATCCTGCCCCAGGCCCTTTTTTGTCTTTAAATAAGTTTTCAGGGTTTCCCGCAGTTTTGGATAACCCTCGGTAATGCTGTACTGGAGAGACAGAATCGGGTTCTCGGTCAGTATTTTTTCGGTAATCTGACGAACGGCGTCGATCGGAAACGCTTCCGGCGCCGGGTTCCCCGCAGCCAGAGAAATAACCCCCGGTTCAGATGTGAATTTCAAAATCTCACGGATGGCGGACGCCTGTACCTTTCCCATCCTATCTGCAAATATATATTCCATGATCAAAGCTCCTTTATTTTATAGTCGTTTATCTTTTCAAGTGTAGCACATTTTTAAAAAATTGAAAAGAGGGTGGTACGAAAAAACTCGATAGAATTGATTCTGCCTGCAAAATATGATATACTGGTTGATAGATTGACAGGATTCGTCACGACCCAGATTTTAAAAGAAAGGATCGCCTTTGCAGCGCAGAGGCATGGTGATTATTATGTTCGACGCAATAGGAAAATTCCGACATAAATGGATTTTGTATTTAGGACTGCCGGTTTTCAATATTCTTGTCGGGTTCGGCATCTCCAAGGCGTTAGGCCCGTCTTTTGCCTTCTCTTCCGTGCAAAGCGCGGCGCTCCGCTTTCTGCTGTATGCATTGTCCCTGACAACTCTGTTTACCCAGTTTATCGCCGGGTTCGCTGCCGGAAGAAACCGGCCTACCCGCTTCCGGTGGGGGTTCCTGCCTTTTTTGCTTACCATGGGCTGTCTGTTGGTCCAATGGGTGGCTGACCTGTTCGAGCTGGGCGAGCTTCCGGTGCTGCCGATGCTGACCGGTATGCTGACAGGCAGCCAGCGCTACCTGCTGCTGAGTATCGCCAACAAGCTGTCCCCTGCCGCTGCGACCGACGGTGTCGTCGGTTTCCTGGCATCGCTGTTCCTGCTGACTTGTCTGATCGCTGGATTCTTTATCGGCCTGTACGAACGGCCGGACAACCAACAGTACCGCTGATGAGGCAGTTTATGTGGCAAAAAACCGGGATGATCATGTCATCCCGGTTTTTTTATTCTGTGTGCAATCAGTTAATAATAACGCGCTCGGTATCTTTATCAAAGACATGAATTCTGTTCACATCAATACCGATTTTTATCACGTCACCGGCACGGGCTGTTGTGCGCGGAGAAACACGAGCTGTCAAAGCAACTCCTTCACAGTTGAGGTACAGGTAAGTTTCTGCACCCATCATTTCGGTTACTTCAACATTACAATCCAGCACACCAGTCGTTGCAGCGGAGAGGAACATTTCCTCGTCGTTGAGGTTTTCCGGACGAACGCCCAGTACAACAGTCTTACCAATGTAATTCTTGATCTCGGTGCCTTTAACTTTGCTTTCCGGCAATTCAATCAGATATTTTTTACCTCTTCTGGTCTTGGTATCTTCTGTACCAAATTCCAGACCAATCTTGCCGTCTACTTCCTTGACAAGCGTTTCAATAAAGTTCATCTGCGGAGAACCAATGAAGCCGGCCACGAAGATATTGGTCGGATATTCATACAGTTTCGTCGGCGTATCAACCTGCTGAATGAATCCATCTTTCATAACAACGATCCGAGTACCCATCGTCATAGCCTCGGTCTGGTCATGGGTTACGTATACAAACGTGGTACCCAGTTTCTGATGCAGTTTGGACAGCTCCGTTCTCATCTGTGCACGCAGCTTCGCGTCCAAGTTGGACAACGGTTCGTCCAGAAGGAATACCTGCGGCTCACGGACGATCGCACGTCCCAACGCAACACGCTGCCGCTGACCACCGGAGAGAGCCTTCGGCTTACGGTCCAGCAGGTGAGATATGTCCAGAATTCTGGCAGCTTCTTCTACACGCTTCTTGATTTCATCCTTCGGTGTTTTTCTCAGCTTCAGACCAAATGCCATGTTGTCAAACACGGTCATATGCGGATACAGCGCGTAGTTCTGGAAAACCATCGCGATATCGCGGTCCTTCGGCGCAACGTCGTTTACCAGCTTATCGCCGATGTACAGCTCGCCTTCGGTGATTTCTTCCAGACCTGCAATCATACGCAATGTTGTCGATTTTCCACATCCAGAAGGACCAACCAAAATAATAAATTCCTTATCTTTTATATCCAGAGTAAAATCGGAAACGGCCACCACGCCGCCCGGGTATTTTTTATAAATACCGCGTAAAGATAAACTTGCCATTCATGTACCTCCTAAATAATGTAGCGACCTATTGTCACCCAAGCACTGTATATATCATATCAAAAATTTGCGGAGAATAACAGTGTATTAATCACCAAACTTTTACTTTATGTTTTATAAAAGATGTCTAACTGGCGACGGATTTCCGTTTTTTGTTTCAAATTACTTTTTTTCTTGATGTTTTTTAAAATTTAGATATATTCCTGAGAGATTTTAAACATCAAAACGCCGGATTTATATAAACTGAATGAAAACGCCTGCCGTTTCGAGTTTTAAACAACAGAACCCCAAGCATTGCAGCTGAAAAATTCTGCCGCCCCCTTGCAGAGAGCCCCCTGGGGCGTTATAATAAAAATAAAACAGCCCGCAAATGAGGAATGGAACCGGGAAAGGATGAGCAGAATCATGCATACAAGAGAAATTCAGGAAGCGATTTTAAAATTAAAAAAGGAAAAGGATGCAGTCATCCTTGCACATAGTTATCAGGCACCGGAGATTTTGGAAGTCGCCGATTACACCGGAGACTCCTTCCGGCTGAGCGTGGTTGCCAAAGATCTGCCGCAGAAAACCGTGCTTCTGTGCGGCGTACGGTTCATGGCGGATACGGTGAAGATTCTTTCTCCGGAGAAAACCGTCATTCTTCCGGTTCCAGAGGCAACCTGCCCCATGGCCGAACAGATCAGCCCGGAACGGGTCCTGGCTTACCGCGCGGAGAATCCGGGACATAAGGTGGTCGCCTACATCAACACAACGACCGCGCTCAAAGCCGTCTGCGACGTTTGCGTCACCTCTTCCAGCGCGCTCAAAATTGTCGGGGGGCTGCCGGAAAAGGATATTCTCTTCATACCGGATCAGAACCTGGGCAGTTATATTGCCCAACAACTCCCGGAAAAAAATATTATTCTCTGGGACGGCATGTGCCCGATTCACGGGATGATCACGCCGGAAGAATGCGCTGCCGCCAAAGCCGCGCATCCCCATGCAAAACTTCTGATGCATCCGGAGCTGCCGGCCAGCGTCGTGCAGTATGCTGACTATGTGGGTTCCACGGCCGGGATTATCCAATATGCGCTCTCCTGTTCGGAGGACTGCATCATCGGAACGGAAAAAAGTATCGCCGATTTCCTCAGCTATCAGTGTCCGGACCGGCGCTTTTATCAGTTGTCCAAACGGCTGATCTGCCCCGATATGCGGCTGACAACCCTGATGGATCTGTATCAGGCGCTGCGCGGCACCAGCGGAGAGGAAATCCAGATCGAAGAAAAACTGCGTCTGGCCGCAAAACATGCAATCGATGAAATGATCCGGCTGGGCGATTGATCTCCTTCTGAACTGCTGGCTGCAAAGACGGGCAAAATACCCATAAAAATGCCATTGTGTGGACAGGTTTTCTACGGCGGGCTGTCTTGACGGGTCCGGCGAAAACTGATAGGATAAAAGTATCGTATTTTGATGAAAAAATGCGGTAAAATAAATAAAAAGCCAATCGTGAAAACCGACCGTTGCAAGAAAGGAATGGTTATAAAATGGCATTTGAATATACAGCTTTTCAGGGAGAAAAGTGGAAAAGAGATATCAACGTACGCGACTTCATTGTCTCGAATTATACCCCCTACGACGGGGATGACAGCTTTCTGGCGCCGCCCACCGAGCGGACGCTGGCCCTCTGGGAACAGGTCAAAACACTCATGGAAAAAGAGCGGCAGGCCGGCGGTGTGCTGGATATTGATACCCACAATATTTCCACGGTTACGGCCCATGCACCCGGTTATATTGATCCATCTCTGGAGCAGATTGTCGGTTTGCAGACCGACGCGCCCCTCAAACGGGCAATCATGCCCTTCGGCGGCATCCGGATGGTGCGTACTTCGCTGCAGGCCTATGGACGGGAAATGGATCCAGAGGTGGAAAACGTATTCAAGTACCGCAAGACGCATAATGACGGTGTATTCGACGCATATACGGATGATATGAAAAAAGCCCGGCATTCGGGTATCATTACCGGACTCCCGGATGCGTACGGGCGTGGCCGGATTATCGGCGATTATCGCCGAATTGCGCTGTATGGCATCGATTATTTGATTGCGCAGAAGAAAAAGGCAAAAGAAGAAATGGTCTTTGATATTGTTGACAGCCCGCTGATCCGCCAACGGGAAGAAATTTCCGAGCAGATCCGCGCCCTGGAATCCATCCGGCAGATGGCGGCAGCCTATGGCTACGATATTTCCGGTCCGGCGCAGGACGTCCGGGAGGCGATCCAGTGGACCTACTTCGGCTATCTGGCGGCTGTCAAGGATCAAAACGGCGCAGCCATGTCGCTGGGCCGTGTCTCCACTTTCCTGGATATCTATGCAGAACGGGATCTCAAAGAAGGCCGGTATACTGAATCCCAGATTCAGGAATTTGTCGACCATTTTGTGATGAAGCTCCGGATGGTTCGCTTCCTGCGGACACCGGCCTATGACGAGCTTTTCTCCGGAGATCCGACCTGGGTAACAGAATCGCTGGGCGGTATGTGCACCGACGGCCGCCATATGGTGACCAAGATGTCCTTCCGTTTCCTCCATACCCTGACTAACCTTGGACCGGCGCCAGAACCTAACCTGACCATCCTCTGGTCCCCCCGGCTGCCGGAGAATTTCAAGCGATTCTGTGCCAAACAGTCTATCGCGACGTCTTCGATCCAGTATGAAAATGACGAATTGATGCGGCCGTCCTTTGGGGACGACTACGGCATCGCCTGCTGCGTCTCCGCCATGCGGATCGGCAAGCAGATGCAGTTCTTCGGCGCGCGGGCAAACCTGGCCAAGGCACTGCTTTATGCGCTCAACGGCGGACGGGATGAAAAATCCGGTGAGCAGATCGCGCCGGTGACACGCCCGGTGACAGGAGACGTGCTTGACTATGCCGACGTGATGGAAAAATTCGATCAAACCTGTGAATGGCTTTCTAAACTCTATATCAATACCCTGAATATCATTCACTATATGCATGATAAATACTGCTATGAAAAAGTCCAAATGGCACTGCATGACGAAGAGATCCTCCGGACGTCCGCCTGCGGACTCGCCGGCCTTTCGGTTGTCGTGGACAGCCTGTCTGCGATTAAATATGCCAAGGTCAAACCCATCCGCAATGAAACCGGATTGATCGTAGATTTTGAAATTGAAGGGGATTATCCGAAATACGGAAATAATGACGACCGTGTAGACGAGATCGCGATCAGCCTGGTTCAGAACTTTATGGAAAAGCTCTGCAAACACCGCACCTACCGCGAAAGCATTCCAACCATGTCGATCCTGACGATCACTTCGAACGTTGTCTACGGCAAGAAGACGGGGTCAACCCCCGACGGCCGGAAGGCAGGCGAACCTTTTGCGCCGGGCGCAAACCCGATGCACGGACGGGATTCCAATGGCTGCATTGCTTCCATGAAATCGGTTGCAAAACTTCCTTATGAATTTTCTGAAGACGGCATTTCCTATACCTTCTCGATTGTGCCCTCCGCGCTCGGCAAAGTCGAGAATGAAAAAGAAGAAAATCTGGTCACTCTGCTCGACGGCTATTTTACCGACGGCGGACACCATATCAACGTCAACGTTTTAAACCGTGAGGTGCTGGAAGACGCAATGGAACATCCGGAAAAATATCCGCAGCTCACCATCCGGGTTTCAGGCTATGCAGTCAACTTTATTAAGCTGACCCGCGAGCAGCAGCTCGACGTCATTCACCGGACATTCCATACCCGGTTTTAACGCAGTGCATATAGAGCGGCAGGGATCCCTGCCGCTCTATATTATCAAAAAAGAAAGGATGAACGGAATTGGCGGAAAGTATTACGGGAAGAATCCATTCCCTGGAAAGTTTCGGTGCAGTGGATGGACCGGGCGTACGGTTTGTCGTGTTTATGCAGGGCTGCCCCCTTCGCTGCCGGTTCTGTCATAATCCCGACACCTGGGCGACGCGGGATGGGGAAGAAATTTCCGCTGCTGCGCTGGTACAGAAAATCCTGGGGTATAAAAACTTTATCAAAAAGGGCGGCGTGACCCTGTCGGGCGGGGAACCGCTTTTACAGCCGGCTTTTGCCGCTGAGGTGCTGCGGCTCTGTCGGGAAAACGGCCTGCATACGGCGGTGGATACCTCCGGATGCATTCCCCTCAAAACAGCCAAACCAGTGATTGATGCGGCGGATATGCTGCTGCTGGACATTAAGGATATCGATACGGAAGATGCCAAAAACCTAACCGGGAGAGGAAATGAAGACGCATTGGAAATTCTCCGTTACTGCGAGCAGATCGGCCGCCGGGTCTGGATTCGTCATGTGCTCCTTCCCGGCTACACCCTGCAGGCAGAAAAATTGGAACGGCTGGCTGCATTTCTGTCGGGATTTACCTGTATTGAAAAGGTAGAGCTTTTGCCGTTTCATAAAATGGGGGAATACAAATGGGAAGAACTGGGCGAGGCTTATACACTGGCCGACACGCCGGTCCCCACGCTGGAAGAAGTGGAAGCCGCCAGGGAAATTATCCGGCGGCATGGGCTATCGCTGCATCAATAAGATACCGGCTGCCGGAAGAGCAGATGAGACAGTCGGGTGTACGGTTTTGAAGGATGCGTTAAGAACAAACTGCCGGACGGTAAACCCGGTTATAAAAAGACACGGGGAAAAGCGATCGCTTTTCCCCGTGTCTTTTTATCGCTTGCCGTTTAAGAGCAGAGGCAACCGGAAAACCTGCCTTAAAAAATTTTTTCAGGTCTTTTATGCGGATATCCCTTAAACAAAGCGCAAGCGGGAAGCGCAAGCGGGAAGCGCAAGTGGGCCTGTTGCAAAATGAAATTGTTTGCAACAGGCCCTGGCCGCATGTATTTTTATATTCTGTAACTGGCCGCCTCATGATACGAGGCTTTCCCGGGAAAAAGCCGGTCGGGGAAACGCAGCCGCGTTTTTATCAGATATAGTGTCCGGGAAAAGAGACGAGGCTGGCAATCAAAAAGGCATAGACAATGATCAGAATAACAGTCAGCGCAGCAGAGACGATCACGCCGATCAGCGCGCCTTTGCCCGCTGATTTGGCCCGGAGCGGCAGGGTTTCCCGCCAGACCAGATAGAGGATCAGTCCCACAAGGGGAAAGAAAAAGGACAGAACCAGGAACCCGGTCGACGGCGCATCCTGGACACAGGTGCCTGTCGGCGCAACTGGCTGCTGCACAACGCCGGAGAAGGATGAGGCGCCGCCTGAAATCTGCGCGCCACAATGGGGACAGAATTTTGCGTCTTCCGACAGAGATTTACCGCATGATGTACAGAACATAATGTATTTCCTCCTTATTTTTCTTTTTTATACAGAACGATATAGAACACACAGAATACACAAAATACACAAGTGATGGCGCCCGAATACGCTCGACCGTCCGGGAAAGCCCAAAGGGAATGATATTGGACAGGGCCGCATCAAACCTCCGGCGCGGGCGTGGGAGAAGGGGCCGGAGACGGGGTTGAAGCGGGGATTCTGTCCCTCTTCCGGTTTTGCTTCCAGAGCCCCCAGGACAGCAGGCCGCAGCAGCATCCGGTCAGCAGGTTAAACATCAAATCCAGCCCAATGGCAAGACCGGAATCGTCCCAAAGAGTGTATATATCGACAGTATACAGAGGAACGCGTACGACCACCATCACGACAGTGAGTCCAACCCGAACGGCGCAAAGGACCCATATCAGGATCAGGAGGATTTTCCGGTTTTTCAGCTTTTTCAGATTGCCCAGCGCCAGCAGCCAATAGAATACCGCCAGCAGGATTTCCACTGCCAGCAACAGCAGGAGGAGACGGTTGGAGTTGGTCAACAGGCCTTCGATCGGCATATATGGATCCCGCAACAGGTCCCATACCTCCGCAGCGCGGGGCAAGACCAGCACGCTGACCGCAACCGCAGTCAGGATCGCTTTCGGTCGGATATCCGCCGCGCCGAAAGCCAGGCCGAACGCCGTCATGACCGCAGTGGAAAGAAGAAGCATGATCGTGGCCAGCACCCGGTCATTCTGGAAAAAGAACAGGAATAAGTAACCCGGCAACAGAAAGCTCAGCAGAATACAGGCTGTCCAGCGAAGTCCCGGCAACAGGAGGGATTCCGACTTTCGGCCACGCCTGTAAGGAGACTGGGGCGCCTGCTGCCGCACCTGTACCGGCCTGACAACGGGAGCGCCGCAGTATTTACAAAATCTCCCGCCGGATAAAGGTTTACCGCACGATTGACAAAACATATCATACCCTCCCTTACTGTCCCGCCGTCGGGCGGTTGTTTCCTGCACAAAAGTGCGGAGACAGAAAAAAAGTAGAAAATCTAAGAAAAATCAGAGAAATTGGTTCATAACCAGTCCCGTGATGAGTTTGGGGTAAAAATAGGTGCTCTTCTGGGGCATTTTTTCCCCAGCCAGCGCCACGTCCCGGATTTCTGAGACTTTCGTGGGATTCAGCAGGAAGCAGCAGTCTGCTTCTTTGCTGTCAACCGCTCCAACCGCTTCCTGCGCCGAACGGGTATAGGTCAGGTTAATCTGCGCGGCCATGTTGGCCTTGTCGATCCCCAGGATCTGCTCCAGAATCAAGGTATGCAGAACGCTGACATCCAGTCCGCGGTAAGCAGCGCTGGCATCCGGAAGAAAGCCTTCCATCGCATTGGTATCCCGCAGAACCATCAGATGGAACTCGCTGCCGGCATACAGGACAAAAGCGGTCTTTCCCGCGGTATACGCCGCCTCCAGCATTTGTTCCGCTTCCGCCCGGCCCGCGCAGGGCATACTGTCAAAACAGGCCCTGGATTTCTCCAGAAGATCTTCCGAAGAAAAGTGGGGAAGTTCCCGGACCACACGATGGGTCGGCAGGACAACCAGCCCTGTGTTCTCCATATCCACCAGCATCATCATGACATCATTGGCCGGGTGGCTGTCTTCGGTCACAATCCCCTGTTCCCGGAGATGATTCCGGTAATTGAGCGCGGTTTCATACCGGTGATGGCCGTCCGCAATATACAGCTTTTTATCCGCAAAGAGACTGCGCAGCGCGGCGATCGCTGCCGGGTCATACACCGGCCAGAGCCGCTGAACAACCCCTGCATAATCGGTAAAAGATATCTCCGGCTCACAGGCGGAATACTGACGCAGCAGGTTTTCCACCGAGCCGTCATCATTATACAAAGAGTATATTTGGCTGAAATTACAACCAGTTGCATCCATCAAATGAAACCGGTCTGCTTTCGCCTTGGAGAGGGTTTCCTCATGCGGCAGCACGATCCCTTTGGAAAATTCCTCCAGATGAACCAGAGAAATTACGCCCCGAAAACGTTTGATCTCCCCGGCGATCTCGAATTCTTCTTCATAAATATAGATGCCTTCCTGTGCGTCCCGCTCCAGAATCCCTTCCTGTAACCACTGGCGAAGGGTTTCACCGGCGGTCCGGTACGGGTCGGCCCCCTCTTTGGGCAGCTCCAGCCGGATAATATTATACGGATTTTTTTTCAGAAATGCCCTGCGTTCGTCCTCACTGATGATATCATAGGGCGGACAGCAGAGCGCTGCAATGTCTCCCGCACGATCTGTGAAACGCAGCGCGCGGAATCCTTTGATTTCTGCCATATTCATGCCTCCTTGCAAATTGAACCGATTGTCTAATATTATCCTATCATAATTTAGGGCATTTGTAAAACAAAGTTTGATAAAAAAAGGGAAAAAACTGTCATTTTGACGGACGTTCATTTTTTGTTCACATTTCCAACACTTTTATCTGTTATAATAAGGAACGCAAAAACTGCTCCTTATCCCTGGTACGGACTGGCTGTCCGCCAGTACAGGGACCCGGAGGGAACGAATAAATGCAGGAGGGAAACCGAATGATTGAGGTGAAAAACCTGACCAAACGATATGGCAGCACGGCTGCAGTGGACGATATATCGTTTAACCTGTCGGAAGGAGAAATCCTGGGATTCCTCGGCCCAAACGGCGCCGGAAAATCCACGACCATGAATATTCTGACAGGCTATCTTTCATCCACAAGCGGCACCGTGACCGTCAATGGCTATGACATATTGGAAAATCCGCAGGAGGCCAAACGCTGCATCGGCTATCTGCCCGAACAGCCGCCGTTATATCTGGATATGACGGTCAAATCCTATCTGGACTTTGTATTTGATTTAAAACAGGCAAAGCTTCCCCGACACGCGCATATTCAGGAAGTCTGCCAGCTGGTGGGAATTTCCCATGTATACAAGCGGATGATCAAGCATCTTTCCAAAGGCTACCGGCAGCGGGTTGGGCTGGCACAGGCCCTGATCGGCAATCCGAAAGTGCTGGTGCTGGACGAGCCGACCGTTGGGCTGGACCCGGGACAGATCATTGAGATCCGGAACATGATTAAGGCTTTAAGCAGCCGGCATACCATCATCCTCTCGTCCCATATTTTGTCCGAAATCCAGGCGACCTGCGACCGGATCATCATCATCAACCAGGGCAAACTGGTCGCTGACGACAAAGCTGAGAACCTGTCCAAAAAGTTCAGCGACGATCACAGTCTGGCGCTCCGGACAGAAGGGCCGGTTCCAGAAATAAAGACCGCGCTTCAGGCGCTTCCTGGCGTGCAATCTGTTCGTTTTGACGGCGAGGTCAGCCCCGGAGAAGTTGTATTCTCGTTAAGTGCCGAGGAAGGAACGGATATCCGAAAGGATGTTTTCCATCTCATGGTGGAGAAAAACTGGCCGATTCTGGAGATGAAAAGCCGTGAGCTGACTCTGGAGGAAATTTTCCTCAAGCTGACCAGCAGCGATCAGACGTCTCTTCCCGCTCCGGAAGAGACGGAACAGACAACGGAAAAAGGAGGGGATATGCCATGCTGACGATTCTGCGGCGTGAGCTGAACTCATATTTTACTTCGGCCATCGGATATATCTATCTGGCTGTGTTCTATTTCTTTTCGGGATACTTCTTTCAGTCCGTGATTTCTATTAATTCAACCGATCTGAGTTCGGTCTTCCTTTCTCTGTTCCTGGTTTTGATGTTTATCGTCCCGATTCTCACCATGCGTCTGATGAGCGAAGACATGAAACTCCGCACCGATCAGCTTCTGCTGACGGCGCCGCTGAGCCTGTCGGGGCTGGTCTATGGAAAATTCCTGGCTGCGCTGACTCTGTTTGCCGCGGGTACAGGTATCACGCTGATCTATGCCGTGGTGCTCAGCGCTTTTCAGGTCATGGAATGGACGGTAATCGTCGGCAATATCCTGGGGCTACTGCTGTTAGGCGCAGCGCTGATTTCAATTGGCCTGTTCATCTCCTCCCTGACCGAGAATCAGGTGATTGCGGCCGTCGGCGGATTTGCTGTGATGCTGATGCTGATGATTATGGACGCCATTGCAGGCTCGGTGCCGGTTGCATTTTTATCAGAACTGTTGTATAAAATCTCCTTTATGACCCGTTATGCGCCGTTTACAACCGGGATCTTGAATCTTTCCAACGTACTGTATTTCCTCAGCGTCGCGGTCATCTTTAACTTCCTGACCGTCCGAGTGCTGGAGAAAAAGCGCTGGAGCTAAAGGAGGAAACCGGAAATGAATATTTTTAAAAGCCGTAAATTTAAACATGGTAGCCTGGCAACGGCGCTGACGGTCTGTCTGATTGCAGCGGTCGTGCTGGTGAACGTTGTCGCAACCCTTCTGTTGGAACGGTTCCCCTGGTCCATTGACCTGACCGGTTCCGGCAACTATTCCCTGAGCGAGGAAGCCATCGAATTTGCCGAACAGGTGCAGGAAGAGGTTACAATTACCGTCTTATATGACAAACAGCAATTTGCCAACCTCGGCGGGTATTATGAGCAATGTCAGATTCTGATGGAGCAGTTCCCCCAGTATAACCCCAACATCAAGATCCGGTATATGGATTTGTATGAACATCCGGAGTTTGAGAGCCAGTATCCGAATCTCAATCTGGAAATGGGGAACGTGATTGTAGAATCCGCCCGGAGAACAAAACTGCTGACTTTTTATGACCTGCTTTCCTTTGTATATAACTCCACCACGCAACAGGTTATGATCGCCGGGTCAACCACAGAACAGGCGATTGTCAGCGCGCTTTTGTATGTCACCGACGAAAATCCGGCGACCGTCTCGGTTCTCACCGGACATGAAGAAACCGATCTGACCGCACTGACCAATATTCTTGCATCCAACTCCTATCAGGTCGTTACCCAGAATATCCTGCGGGAACAGATCAATCCGGAGGCCGATATGGTGGTGATCTGCGCGCCGATGACCGATTACACCGACGAGGAGATGAAAAAGCTCGACGCTTATCTGAATAACGACGGCCAGTTCGGAAAAAATCTGATCTATATCGCGTCGGCCGATCAGTCCCTGGAGGCACTGCCCAACCTGATGGCATTCCTGGAAGAATGGGGAATTGCCGTTACCGACAATCTCCTGGTGGAAACCGATACAAGCATGATGTACTACAATGAATTTTTCTCGCTGCAGAGTATTGCCAGCAATTCTGACTACAGCCATGTCATCGAAGATACCTCCGGCTATTTTGTCGCGCCCTACAGCCGGGAAGTGGAGACCCTCTTCTCCAGCGATCAGAACCGGAAAACACAGGTTCTGATCCAGTCGAGCGAGTCAACCGTCCTTCTGCCCTATGACCGCCTGACCGAGGGCGGTGAGACCTGGGATCCGTCCACGGCGGAGAAAAAACAGGCGGCGACTGCTGCAGTCGGCCTCCGTTCCGCCACTGGCGCATCCGATGAGATCTCCCGAGTCTTTGTCTTTGGTTCTGCACAGAGTTTTGACCAGAGCATCCTTTCTGCTGCTGCGTTTAACAATGCCGAATATATTCTGGGCTTATTCAACACGATCTTTGATAAGGAAGATACCATCCAGATTGTTGCAAAAGAGCTGGGCGGTTTGAGCCTGAACCTCTCCGCGCAGTCCATTCAAGTACTGACCGTCACCTTTATGTTTATCGTGCCGATTCTGGTTCTGGCGGCGGGGATCGGTGTATGGTTCTACAGGAGGCACTTATGAGTAAAAAAGCGAGAAATCTGCTGCTGGGCGCAGGGGCTGTGGTCCTGCTTACAGGGGTGTTGATCATCCTTCTGTTGACCATGCCGGAATCTGATCCTAATGCCTCCCAGACAGAGACCAGTTCTCTCTCGGTCTCCCTGATGAACAAACCCCTTGACGCTGTGGAAACCGTTTCGGTACAGAACACCCGAGATACATTCACTGTCCGCCGGATCGGGGAAAATCTCTGGATGGCCGACGGATTGGAAAACACCCGCCCGGATAACACCATGTACAGTTATCTGGCAGAGTATTCCGCAGTCATCACCGCCTCCCGGCTGATTGAAGAATCGCCGGAGGATCTGAAAAAATATGGGTTGGATGTACCACAGGCACATGTGGATATCTCCTATACCGATGGGGACAGCATTTCCCTGTCTATCGGAGGAAAAGCGCCGGCAGACGGCGGGTATTATGTGCAGGTCAATGACGAAAGCACCGTCTATCTGATTGTCGGAAGCCGGATGAACCGGTTCCTCGGCACCCGGTATGATTATGTCAGCACGACCGTCATGCCGATGTCTTCCACCGGCACGGCGGAGGTGACCATCACAGGGATCGAAGTCCGCCGGGATGACCTGGAAAAACCGATTATCCTGGAGGCTGCAAGCGACGAAGAAGCAAGCGTCAGCCCCTACAACGCCTCCACCCTCAATATGGTCAGCCCCCTCAACGCGCTGGTCAATCCGTCGAACCTTTCTTCCTACCTTTCCTATGTTTATGTGAACGGTCTGTCCGCTACCGATATTGCCGCGATTGTGGATGGATCCGATCCCGCAACGCTGGCGCCCTACGGACTGGACACGCCGCAGGCAGAGGTGCTGTATACACTCGAAGACGGGCAGACCGACCGGATCTGTGTTGGGGATGAAATCCTGGATGCGGATGGGAACAGCACCGAAAAATACTACGTCTACAAAGAGGGCATTGATGTCGTCTATATTTTCCAGAAAGACAGCCTGCCCTGGCTGACCATGACCCCGAAAGATATTATGTCCACGGTGATTTTGACGCCTTACATTGATTATGTAGACACCATCACGTTGGAACTGGGAGACAAGACCTATACCATGGTTCTCTCTGAAACAGGAGAAAATCTGGCGGTGACCATCAACGGAAGTCCCGTAGATGCAGATAAGTTCCGCACCTACTTCCAGCTGCTTATCAGCGCGCCGGCAGAAGATATTTATCTGGAGCCGCATGACGGCGCGGAGGTTGCACGTCTGACCTACCATTACCGGGATCCGCAGTTTGACGATGATGTGCTGGTCTTCTCGGAATTGGAGGAACGCAAGCTGCTGGTTTCCTTCAACGGCGTCAACGGGTTTGTCATCCGTTCCCAGTATATCGATCATCTGGCCACTGAGAGCGAAAAAATTCTCAACAACCAGGAAGTCAACCTGAACTGGTGACGCAGAGATTTCCGGCGGCGGGCCTGTAACCTGCCGCCGGATTCTTCGTGGGCACGGATTGACACAGAACCTCTGAAATAAACAACAAGGAGACAGATCATGGATATCTTGCATCAGCTGCAGAATGAATTTCATCTGCAAAGCACACAGGTGGAAAACACGGTAAAACTGATTGACGAAGGGAATACCATTCCGTTTATCGCCCGGTACCGCAAAGAACTGACCGGATCCTTAGACGATCAGGTACTGCGGGAACTCTACGAACGGCTGCTGTATCTCCGGGGCCTGGAAAAACGGCGGGAAGAGGTTGCCGCCGCCATCGATGCGCAGGGGATGCTGTCGGATGAGATCCGGGAAGCAATCGCGCAGGCCACCACGCTGGCGGAGATCGAGGATATTTACCGTCCCTACCGTCCCAAACGGAAAACACGGGCGTCGGTGGCCAGGGAGCGCGGGCTGCTTCCGTTGGCAGAGTGCCTGCTGGCTCAGGAAGATACGGTGGATCCGGCGGTGGAAGCGGCAAAATTTATAAATCCGGAAAAGGAAGTACAGACTGCCGAAGACGCGCTGCAAGGAGCCATGGACATCCTTGCCGAGATGATTTCAGACGATGCGGGCCTGCGTAAGGAGCTGCGGGCCTGTATCCGGAAAAATGGCCGGATTACCAGCAAAGCTGTGGATCCAGAAAAAGACAGCGTATATCAGATGTACTATGATTTTTCAGAACCCGTGCTCAAGATTGCCGGGCACCGGATTTTGGCGCTGGATCGCGGAGAACGGGAAGAATTTTTGAAAATTTCCGTGGATGTACCGCGGCAGGAAGCATGCAAGCTGGTACAACTGGCTTATGTCCGCCGGGATAACCCCTGCGGACAGCTGGTTTTGGCCGCCTGCGAAGACAGCTACGACCGTCTTTTGTTCCCGTCTCTGGAAAGGGAAATCCGCGGGGAAATGACCGATCGGGCCTCTGAACAGGCAATCCGCGTCTTTTCTCAAAATCTGCGCCAGCTCCTGCTTCAGCCGCCGGTCAAAGGAAGCGTTACCCTCGGACTTGACCCGGCCTATCGTACCGGGTGCAAGATCGCCGTTGTGGACGACACCGGCAAGGTCCTGGATACCACAGTTGTCTATCCGACCCCACCCCAAAACCGTACCGAAGAGGCCAAACGGGTCTTAAAAAAGCTGATTACGCAACATAAAGTCACTACCATCTCGATCGGGAACGGGACAGCCTCCCGCGAAAGCGAAGCTTTTATCGCAGAACTCATTCGGGAACTGCCGTCTCCTGTATCCTATATGGTGGTCAATGAGGCGGGCGCGTCGGTTTATTCCGCCTCTAAACTGGCCGCAGAAGAATTTCCGGAATATGACGTTTCCCTGCGCAGCGCTGTTTCGATCGCCCGCCGTCTACAGGATCCGCTGGCAGAACTGGTGAAGATCGATCCAAAGGCCATCGGGGTGGGCCAGTATCAGCACGATATGCCTAAAGCCCGCCTGGATGAAGCACTGGGTGGTGTTGTGGAATCCTGCGTCAACTCCGTGGGGGTAGACCTGAATACAGCTTCTCAGCCGTTGCTGGCCCGTGTGGCCGGAATCAATGCGGGAATTGCCAAAAATATTGTCGCATATCGGGAGGAAAACGGTGCGTTTTCAGACCGAAAGCAGCTTATGAAAGTGCCTAAACTCGGTAAAAAGGCGTTTGAGCAGTGTGCCGGTTTCCTGCGGCTGCCGGATGGAAAAAATCCGTTGGATAATACGGCGGTGCACCCGGAAAGCTATGCCGCAGCATGCAGTCTTTTAGAGCATTACGGCTATACGCTGGAAGATTTACAGGCGCGCCGCCTGGGAGAACTGCCGGCACGGATGGAGGCGGAAGGGCTGCCGTCGCTGGCAGAACAACTGGGCGTGGGCGAACCGACTCTCCGGGATATAACAGCCGAACTTCTTAAGCCCGGCCGGGATCCCCGCGATGAGCTGCCAAAGCCGTTGCTGCGCTCGGACGTGCTGGAACTCAAGGATCTTAAACGCGGTATGGAACTCAAAGGCACGGTGCGTAATGTCACCGACTTCGGCGCATTTGTGGATATCGGCGTACATGAGGATGGACTGGTCCATATTTCCCAGATCTGCAGCCGCTTTATCAAACATCCGTTGGAGGCGGTGAAGGTCGGTGATATTGTGACAGTCTGGGTACTGGATGTAGACCATAAACGCAAGAGGATCTCGCTGACCATGAAGGGCGCGCCGGCAGGAGAAGAGCCGGAAAAGACAGCGGAGAAAGGCGGAAAACAACAGTGAAAATTCTGATGATAGGCGATGTCGTCGGCGCGGCGGGATGCCGCTGCATTCAGGAAAATCTTTTCCGGATCAGGAAGGAGTTTTCCGCAGATGCGGTGATTGTAAACGGGGAAAATTCCGCGGTGGGAAACGGCATGCTGCCAGCATCCGCCGACCTGCTTTTTGGCAGCGGGGCGGATATCGTCACCGGCGGAAATCACAGCTTCCGCCGTCGGGAAATATACGCCTATCTGGAAGAAAAACCCGGGTGCCTGCGACCGGCGAATGTGCCGGAGGCCTGTCCGGGAACCGGTTTTTATATCCTGGATATGGGAAAACGGCGGCTGGCGGTCATTAATCTGATCGGACAGGCCTATATGGATCCGAACGGGTGCCCTTTTGCGGCGGCGGAACAGCTTCTGAAAAAGGCGGACACCCCCTTTGTGCTGGTGGACTTTCACGCCGAATCCTCCGGCGAGAAAGGTGCCATGGGCTACTTTCTGGATGGACGGGTCAGTCTGGTTGCCGGAACCCACACCCATGTGCAGACGGCGGATGAACAGATTCTGCCCGGCGGCACCGGGTTTATTACGGATATCGGCATGGTGGGTCCCGTCCATTCCGTACTGGGAATCAAGCCGGAACTGATTGTCCGGAAGATGACAACGCATTGTCCGGTGCGGTTTGAAGAGGGTACCGGGCCGTGCCGCTTCAACGGCATTTTTGCAGAGCTGGACGATCAAACCGGAAAATGTCTGGAAATTCAGCGGATTCATCGTTTTTTTAAATGAGCGCCAGCCGACAGGTTTTCATGAAAAATTTCTTGCAAAGCCGGTTAAAATACGTTACAATAGAAATAGCAAACAGTCAGTGCAATCCGCAGCCCCTTCCGCCAAAAACGGGGCTGCGCAGGATGAATATGGCGGGGAAAGGGGTTTTGATAATGGATATTCTGAAAGTATCGGCCAGATCGGCGCCAAATTCGGTGGCCGGTGCAATTGCAGGCGTCATCCGGGAAAAGGGTGAAGTAGAAGTGCAGGCAGTGGGTGCGGGCGCTGCCAATCAGGCAATCAAAGCGATCGCAATCGCACGGGGATATCTCGCTCCCGCCGGGCTTGACATTATCTGCATCCCGGCCTTTGGCAATGTAGAGATTGATATGGTGGAGCGGACAGCAATCCGCCTGATTGTTCAGCCGCGCTAGACGCCAGGCTGTTGAATTTGTATTTCGGGAGGACCACCGGGCAGCGATCCGGTGGTCCTTTTGCAGGAGGGACAGGAGGAATCTTTTTGCGGCGTTTTGTTCTGATCAGCCTGCTTTGCGGGGCGGTTTTATTTTTGGCAGGCTGTTCTTATTTTGATATGTTTTTAGCGCCAACGTCTTCGACCGAAGAGGAAAGCCAGGTTGCTACCGGGGGGTATGTCCAGGATGAGCTGCCCGCCATTACCTTACCGGCATATACCGCTGACTCGTTCAGCCCCTATCAGGCACAAAGCCTGGTCAACCTTAACCTGATGCCGCTTCTGTATGAATCGCTGGTGCGAATTACACCGGCGTATACAGTCGAATACAGACTGGCCGAAACGGTAAGCGTTTCCGGTCTGACCTGCCGGGTGACACTGCGGGAAAATGCGGTTTTTTCCAACGGAGAGCCGGTGACGGCAGACGATCTGCTCTATTCGGTTGCACAGGCTTTATCGGTCCCGGACAGCTATTACGGCAAGCGGCTGGAGAATCTGGCCGGGGTCGAAAAGGACGGCAGTGACACCGTCGTCTTTTCCCTGAAAAGTCCGGATCAATTATTCGCCTATACACTGGATTTCCCAGTGGTGCAGTCCGGCTCCGCCGGTGAACAGGAGGCAACCGGCGGCGGGCGGTATATTCTCAGGATGCAGAACAACCAGTATTATCTGGAAGAAAATCCTAACCGTTTGTTTGCGGATACGGAGCCGCTTTATTATGACAGGATCGGTTTGCTGACCGTACCGGATGAGGATGCGATGATTTCCAGCGTAGCGGCCGGTACGCTGTCGGCCATGTATACCGATCTGAGCGGCGGCAGTATCAGCGGGGTCGGCGCCGCACTCAAATACGTACCGTCCAACAACCTGTTTTACCTGGGGATCGGCAAGCCTTTAATATCTGAAGGTACAACTCTGCCCGAAAAAACGCCGGAACAGACGCTTTTGGAAAACGCGGATTTCAGGCAGGCGCTTTCCCTGCTGATGGATCGGAATTTGCTGTTATCCCAGGCGTTCGGCGGGCATGGGGAGAGCGTAACCATTCCCTTTCCGCCGGCGTTTACCCGTGCGCAAAGCGATGGGGACGATCCGCTGTTTTTCTCGAGTGAAGCGGATCTGGAAGCAGCCGGGCTGCTGCTGGATCAGGCCGGATTATCCGGCAGGGATCCGGAAACCGGACTGCGCGCCCTGCCGGACGGGACGCTGCCGACGTTTGAAATTCTGTATCCCGCCGGCAATTCCGCCAAAGCGCTCCTTGCCGCGCAGATAACGGCAGCGCTGAAATCCGCCGGGCTTTCCGCCAAGGCCACTGAGCTGACGTTTGCCGCTTATTCTGAAAGGATTGCCGCCGGGACATACCATCTGTATGTGGGCGAGGTCCGGCTAAACAACCGGCCGGGACTGGAAGCGTTCCTGGGACGGGCGGTTGGAGCAGAGGCTGAGAACACGGAAACCCCTGTGCCGGAGAGCCTGTTGACCGGGCTAAATCAAACCGTGACAGATGCTTACCGGTCTTTTTTGGAGGGGCGGATCTCTTTTGATGAATTTGCCGCTGTTTTCCTCGAAGAAACACCGTTTATCCCGCTGTTTTTTCGTTCACATGCGGTCGTATATCACCGGGATTTAAAGACGGAAATGCAGACATCGGTGTCTGATGTCTATTATAATATCGGAGAATGGTCCTGATTTTTAGAAAAATCCAAAGGAAAACGCGGAAAAGGCTATGCAGAACCGCGGAAATCTGCTATAATAAAAAATCATACCTCCTGTATCGCAAACCGTTGCAGGAGCAGTCCGAAAAAAAAGGGGGAGGCAATCGTTTATGGTTCGACTGGAAAACCATTTGGGAACTATTGATATTTCGCATGAATTTCTGGTAAATCTTGTGGGCGGAACGGCGGTCAATTGTTTCGGTGTTGCCGGTATGGCGCCTACAAGCGTCAGTCAGGGCCTGCGAGGTTATTTAACCGGCAAACGGGGACAGAAAGAGCTGGACCGCGGGATTCGGGTGCGGTATCTGCGCCAGAAACTGACGATTGACCTGCATATTATTGTGACGTATGGAATGAACATTTCTGCCGTTGTCCAAAGCATTACAAATAAGGTGCGGTATACGGTAGAAGAGACAACGGGGATTCCGGTACACCGCGTCAACGTTTTTGTTGACGGCATGCATACAGAATAAGAGCAGGATAAGGAGTGCAGATAGCTGTGATGAACGGAATGCAGCTTCGGGATGCCATCATTTCCGGAGCAAATCATATTATTAACCAGAAAAAGATGGTGGATGAATTAAACGTCTTTCCGGTGCCGGACGGGGATACGGGCACCAATATGTCGATGACGATTACAGCCGGTGCAAAAGCTCTGGCCGCGCTGCGGGAGCCCACCGTCACCGAGACTGCCGACGCAGCGGCTTCCGCTTTTCTCCGGGGGGCCAGAGGAAATTCCGGCGTCATCCTCTCTCTTCTGTTTCGCGGGATTTCTCAAGGGCTGAAAGGGAAAACCGAGGCAGATGGGGCGGATCTGGCCGCCGCTCTGGGCGAAGGGGTTAAATCTGCGTATAAAGCCGTGATGAACCCAACCGAAGGGACCATCCTGACGGTTGCCCGCGTTGCGGCGGAAAAAGCAAAGGAAACCGCACTTTCCACCAATGATCCGTCCGTCGTTATGCGGACCATTCTGGATGCGGCGCGGGAAACCCTGGCGCAGACGCCGGAAATGCTGCCGGTCCTGAAAAAAGCCGGCGTTGTAGACGCGGGCGGCATGGGACTTGTGGTGATTTTCGAGGGAATGCACGCCGTCCTCTGTGAAGGCCGGATGATCGCCTCGCAGGAAAAACCGGAAAAGGATTCTGTTGCCCCTGCCGAACGGTCGCACCGGGCTGTCGCAGATGCAGACGAGGACATCCGGTTCGGGTACTGTACCGAGTATATTGTTAACCGGAGCCCGGAAAAGAAGGATCCGCTCGCACTTCGCGCCTATCTCGAGTCCATCGGCGACTGTGTTGTCGTGGTGGACGATGACGAGATCATCAAGGTGCATGTGCATACCAACGCACCCGGCAATGCGATCCAGGAAGGGCTGAAATACGGTTATCTGACCAACATGAAGATCGATAACATGCGTTTCCAGCATGAAAATAAAGTACACGAAGCAAACCAGATGGAGAAAGAGCAGGATTATGCGGCAGTGGATCCGGAGATCCCCTTCGGATTCGTTGCAGTCGGCGCAGGCGCCGGTATCCACTCCCTGTTTGGAGATCTGGGTGTAAACCGGGTCGTCAGCGGCGGACAGACCATGAATCCAAGCACCGACGATATTCTGCGGGCCATTCAGTCTGTGCCCGCACAAAACGTATTTGTTCTGCCTAACAATAAAAACATTATTATGGCCGCAGAACAGGCGGTTGCCCTGGCTGACCGAAATGTCTGTGTTTTGCAGACGCGGACCATCCCGCAGGGAATCGCCGCCATGCTGGCGTTTGACCCGGAAGCGTCCTTTGCAGATAACCGCCTTTCCATGACCAAGGCCTTTGACCGGGTTTCCACCGGACAGGTGACTTTTGCCGCCAGAGATTCCGATTTTGACGGGCATAAAATTAAACAGGGAGAAATCCTGGCAATTGAAAACGGCAAGCTGACCTTTGTGGAAAGGGATGTGGCCAAGGCTACCTACAAACTGACACGCGGCATGCTCAAACGCGGATCAGAGTATGTAACCCTGATTTACGGTGCTGACGTAACCGACGAACAGGCGGAGGCGTTGTATCAGGTGATGACCGAAAAGTTTGGGGATGATGTGGAGATCACCCTGGTCAACGGCGGCCAGCCGGTGTATTACTATATTATTTCCGTGGAATAAAGAGCCGATGGCAGAGCGGGCGGTTTTCCGCCCGCTTTTTTATCCGGGAATGCAGGAGACAGGGGGCAGAGAACAGGGAAATGGAACGGCTTGAACAGACGACGATACAGTCCTTACAGGGTGTCGGAAAAAAAAGAGCAGAATTGTATGCCAGGTTGGGAATCCATACCGCCTACTCTCTGCTCCGGTTTTATCCCCGCAGTTATATTGATTTTACCGCCCCGCTGGGAATTATGGAGGCGCCGCTGGAACAACCAGCTGTTATCCGGGCAGAGGTCTATAAAAAACAGCCCGAACAAAGAATCCGCAAGGGTCTCACCCTCTACCGTGTTTATGCGACCGACGGCGTTGCCAATATGACCATCACTTTTTTTAATAATCCCTATGGATATGAGCAGCTTGCCATCGGACAGACCTATCTGTTCTACGGCAAGCTGACCGGGAATCTGACGCGCCGGGAGATGGGCGCACCGATTTTTATTCCGGATGCAGAGACGCCCGGGATGCAGCCGGTCTATCATTTGACAGAGGGCCTGACCTCTAAAATGGTCATGACGAATATGCGGGAAGCACTTTCCATCCTGCAGACCGCCGCGGTGGAAACCCTGCCGGCCGATCTTTTGAAGGAATACGGCCTGTGCAGTTTTGAATATGCTTTGCAAAATATTCATTTTCCGCAGGATGCCTACACCCTCTCGGTCGCCAAAAAGCGGCTGATCTTTGAAGAATTGCTGACATTACAGACCGGGCTGTTGCTTCTCAGGCAACGCAACCGCAAAGAAACACGGATGCGGTTACGGGATCCGGAGATCAGCGAGTTTTACGCGGCGCTGCCCTTTGCTTTGACCGGCGCACAGCGGCGCGCAATTGATGACTGCCTGCAGGATATGCAGAAAAATACCTCCATGAACCGGTTGATTCAGGGGGATGTGGGGTCTGGAAAAACCATGGTCGCGGCAGCATGCTGTTATGCCTGCTCCAAAAACCGTTTGCAGGCGGCTATGATGGCGCCGACTGAAATCCTGGCCCTTCAACATTATGATTCGCTGACCCACCTTCTGGAACCGTTGGGGGTGCGTACCGCGCTGCTGACCGGGTCCATGCCCAAATCCCGCAAGGAAAAATGCAAAGCGGAGATTGCAGCAGGGGAATATGACCTTGTTGTGGGTACCCATGCCATTTTGCAGGAAACCACGGTGTTTCAAAATCTGGCTCTGGTGGTCACGGATGAACAGCACCGGTTCGGTGTCGCCCAACGCGCACGGCTGGCGCAGAAAGGTGACAACCCGCATGTGCTGGTGATGTCCGCAACCCCGATCCCCCGGACGCTGGCGCTGATCATGTACGGAGATCTGGATGTGTCGGTCATGGATGAACTGCCCCAGGGACGGCAGAAAATTGAAACCGCAGCGATGAGTACGGACCAGCGCGCCAAGGCCTACCGTTTTATCCGCCGGCAGCTGGACGCCGGCAGGCAGGCTTATATTGTCTGTCCCATGATTGAGGACAGTGAAACAGACCTCATTTCCGTAACTGCTTACGCGGAAGAACTGCGGAAAGGAGAATTTGCATCTTATTCGGTGGGCCTGCTCCATGGGCGGATGAAGCCGGAAGAAAAAGAAGCGATTATGGGACAGTTTAAGGCAGGAAAGATCCAGTTGCTGGTCGCAACCACGGTTGTCGAGGTGGGCGTTGATGTGCCAAACGCAACGGTGATGATGCTCGAAAATGCAGAACGATTCGGTCTTTCCCAGATGCACCAGCTACGGGGGCGAGTCGGACGCGGCTCCTACAAGTCCTACTGCATCCTGCTGTCCGACCACAACAGTCAGGAAAATCTGGCCCGCCTACAGGCCATGTGCCAGACATCTGACGGATTCAAAATCGCAGAGGAAGATCTCAAGCTCCGGGGACCCGGCGACTTTTTCGGTGACCGGCAGCATGGTCTCCCAAAATTAAAGATCGCTGATATGATGGAGGACCTGTCTGTTTTGCGGACGACCCAGCAGGCAGCACGTGCGCTCCTTCAGAAAGACCCGCTGCTGGAAATGCCTGCACATAAAGGGCTGCGCCGGATGGTCGGGGAGCTGTTTGAGGAAGAAAAAAGCGGTACGTTTAACTGATCCGTTAATAGAAGGGAGAAAATCCAATGACATTAGAAGAACGAATGAAAAACGGCATGCTTTATTCCTGCGAGAATCCCGACCTGGTCCGTGCACAGGCAGCATGTATGGAGATTTTATACGATTTTAACCAAACCCGCCCCTCCCAGACGGAAAAACGGGATGCGCTGCTGAGACAACTATTGGCTGAAATCGGTACGGACTGCTATGTAGAGCCGCCGCTGCACGCCAATTGGGGAAAAAATACCCACTTTGGAAATAAGGTATATGCCAATTTTAACCTGACCCTTGTGGACGACACGGATATCTATGTTGGAGACGGCGTGCTGTTCGGCCCCAATGTAACGGTATCTACAGCCGGGCACCCGATCGATCCCGACCTGCGGGCGCAGGGGCTGCAGTTCAATATCCCGATTTATATTGGAAAAAATGTATGGATCGGCGCAGGCGCGGTCCTTCTTCCCGGTGTGCATATCGGGGAAAACACGGTGATCGGCGCGGGCAGCATTGTCACCAGAGACATCCCGGCCAATGTCGTTGCCGTAGGTAATCCCTGCCGGGTGCTCCGGGAAATCAGTGAACGGGACCGGCTTTATTACTATCAAAACCGAGCCGTGGAACTGGAATCCTGATCCCCCGGTAATGCAAGGCTGTAACAAAACAAAAGGCGGAGGAAGGGAGACACTTCACAAGGAAAAAAGCAGGGCAATTGCCCTGCTTTTTATACTGTCCAAACATCAATAAAAGAAGGATTGGGTATCAAAATCCGATGCTCATCCGCGGATACAAGGGGGCCTTTTATTTTAATGAATACAACCGTGGCACACTTCACAACTTTACAACGAAGTGTGCCACAACCGATACACCTTTTCTTGCATATACCATTACACCATGCGGCTTCGCATGATATGTAATGGCTTTACAGTTTTAAAACGCCTTGCGTTTTTTTGTCTGTTATTGCCTTGTGTAAACCGTCATACTGACGCCCTCGTCTTGTATCAATGTATCCTTTGGCATTCTCAAAAATTTGCAGGTCACATATATATCGCCTGCCGCGCCGGAGACATTGATAATCTGTATGAAATATATCCCCCAAAACCATGATAACGGCACCAGAACATTAACGATCGCAAGCGTTACCAAGAATGTCACAATTGGCGCAAGCGCTATAAAGATATATGCGGCCCTGTCGTAATAATCCTTACTACTGGTGTAGGCGTATATACCGGTAAAACCATAACTTATCTTCTTTGTGCCGCAGATTTTCATAGCAACGCCGTGTATAAGCTCATGCAAAATTATATATATAATCGCCAGTGTAAAAAATAAAAAAACTTTTAAAAGAAGCATCATGTAGCTTTCTTCATTAAAAAATGTGGAAAGCGGTATGTAAAAAAGCATCGGCACCGCCATAGCAATCGCAATCAGTAGCGACAAAAAATTTACAAGCAGCATCTTCTTTGTATCTTTTTGCAAATCGAGCGTAAAACATTCGGTATATTCTCTAGGTAATTCGCCAAAGGTTTTCAAAATTACCACCACCCTTTTTATCAGTAGTTTCAAAAGAAACGCCGCCGTTTTACCAGCCTGTAAAAATAATCTGCCGCTTGTCTGAAACCATTCCTTTTTTACAGAACAAGGGACGGTGCAGCATAAACACGGGATGCCAGTTCGTTATCCAACATATAAAGGGATTTTGCATCTGAACCAAAGAGATCATACCGTTTGATCAGATCCTCGGCATTCTTTTCCTCTTCTCCCTGCTCCTTAACAAACCAGTCTAAAAACTGCATGGTACGGAAGTCCTTAACCGCAAAAGCCGCCTCATAAATCGTATGAATGGAAGCGGTAACGAACTGTTCATGTGCCAGCGTTGCTTCCAGGGGCGCTTTGAAATTCGTATAATGCTTATACGGCGCATCAATTGCACCCAGGGATACCTTTTCGGAGTTGTTCCGCAGATAGGTATTGAACAGCATGGCATGATCGCGTTCCTCCTGCGCCTGGATATAAAACCAGTTTCCAAAGCCGTCCAGGCCCTCGTCATAGAAATAATTGGAGATATCCAAATACAGATAAGCCGAATAAAATTCTTTGACAACCTGCTCGTTTAACAGTTTTGCAACCTCTTTGTTTAACATTAGTGATCCACTCCATTTCCTTGATAAAGTCTGTGCAAACAGTAAAATATGTCAGTCCAAAGGATGACCAAATAGAAGATTAGATTTTCAGAGACAAGACCAGCTGCTTGTCTTCCGGGCTGACCCGGAAACTTTCTCTGATTTTCTGGATGGCCTTGTTCTGGGTTGCTGCGTCCAGCTGCCGGCTTTCCAACAGCCGCAGCACCGGCTCCCGAAACTTGGCAAATGCCGTTGCAATCAGCCAGGCACGGGCCATCATCACATAATAAAAGGGGGTGTCCGTCTCCAGGACTTTCTGCAAAACCGCGTCAATCGTATCCGGTTCCAGATAATAGCTCATCAGCATCACCAGCCCGAATCGCTGTTCCCAAGGGTTTGGGCTCTGCAAAAATACGTCGCAGTCTGTCCAGAAAAGGGAGCTGTATTTGCGCATCCCCTTAAGGGAAGAACAAAATACATCGTTGACTGCCCAATTATCAATTTTCGACACAAACCGTCGGATTTTTTCCATCCACTCCGGATAGGGAAGCCGCAGCCGGCCGATGACCAGCCCTTCCAGGACCGTTTCCTCATACAAGTTTCCGCGCCAGTCCGCGCAAGCCAAAAAAGACAGCGGATTTCCCTGAGAAATTTCCGCCGCCATCTTTCGCAGCACGGGGATTCGAATCCCCAGCATGGGCGGCGGATTCGGGATTAAGCCACTTTGAAAATCCCGGTATGCCGGTTGGGCAACCGATTCCAGCCATAAAAGCAGCTCCCGATAGTCATTCTCCGTCCAGTTTTCTTTTCGCAGATCCATGCGGCATCCCTCACTGCAAATACTTATTCTTCCAGAGACTTGAGCGCCCGAAGTTCGTCTTTATCCACCTTAATTTCTGCGTCTTTGAGAATACGAATCTCTTCTTTATTAAATGTATGGGGTGCTGCATCCGGCGTTTTATCCAGCTTTACGCGATATATTCCGGTCAGCAGGTTCAGATCCACCACAACGCCCCGGCCCTCTGGTGTCTGCACATAAGCACCCATCTTAGGGGAATACCGCAGAAGTTCCTCATATACGTCCTGTTCGTATTTTAAACAGCACATCAGGCGCCCACAGGTGCCGGATATTTTGGTCGGGTTCAAAGAAAGCCCCTGCTCCTTGGCCATTTTTATCGAGACAGGCTGAAAATCTCCCAGAAAAGTTGAACAACAGAACGGACGCCCACAGACACCCAGGCCGCCGAGCATTTTGCTTTCGTCCCGCACTCCAATCTGGCGCAGTTCAATCCGGGTCCGGAAAACAGACGCCAGATCCTTGACCAGTTCACGGAAATCCACCCGTCCGTCGGCGGTAAAGTAAAACAGGATCTTGTTGCCGTCAAACGTATAATTGACATCAATTAAACGCATTTCCAGATGATGCTTGGCAATCTTCTGCTGGCAGATCTCAAACGCTTCCGCTTCCTTCTTCCGGTTTTGCTCCACCAGCGCAAGATCTTCACTGTTTGCCGCGCGGATAATGCTTTTCAACGGAGCGACGATCTGAGAATCTTCTACTTCCCGGTTGGCCAGCGCAACTTCTCCGCACTCGATTCCCCGTGCAGTTTCGACAATGACATGCTTCCCGGTTTCGAGTTTTTGCCCGTTCGGGGCAAAATAATAGATCTTTCCTACATTCCGAAACCGGACTCCAATCACTTCCGTCATTCTCTCAATCCTTTCCTTTCTCCGAGAAGGTCTCTATTTTTCATGTAAAATCATCCATATATTTGCGCTGAGATATCCAAGCGTCAGCCCGATATTCGCATTGCGGTCCAGGCAGCCCAGCGCGTACTGCATTGCGTCCACGGCCTTAAACAGACGGGTTAAAGCTGTACGCTCAGCCAATGCGTCCGCCAGTGAAACAAACGGGGTCAGATAGACCGTCCCCCCGGCCTTTTTACAGGCAGCGTCCCGCAGAATCAGAATGCAGTAACTAATACTATCATACGCTTTTTGGCGGTTTGCGTCAAGTGAAGAAAAAGTGGATAACAGGGAAAATTCATCCGGCGCCAGCAGACTTTCCGCAATCTGCGCAGCCAAAACGGTATGTTCCCCTGCGCTGCCGTCTGTCAGCACCTGCAGTCCTTTGCCGATATTGCCGCCGGAAATCCGCGCTGCACGCTGATATTCGTCCGGCGCATGTCCGGGCGCCTGCATGGACAATGCCTGTTCGCATTCCTGTTCCGAAACCGGTCGGAGCGGCAGCTGGATACAGCGGGACCGGACGGTTTCCGGCACGGCAAAGCGGTTTTCACAAAGCAGAAAGATCACGGTCGAAGCCGGCGGCTCTTCAATGACCTTTAACAGAGAATTGGCAGCCGCTACGGTCATATCGTCTACACCGCAGAGAATATAAACTTTACAGGCTCCGTCGTTGGGCAGAATATAGGCATCACTCCGCAGTTTGCGGGCCTCTTCCGCATGGAAACTGTTCTTGCCTTTTTCATGCAGCCCCATCCAGATCAGATCCGGATGGCTGGCGGAAAAAACCTTCCGGCAGCTGGAACAATTTTCGCAGGGGCAAGGTCCCGACACCTGTTTATCCTGGCCATATTCGGGCCGGTTTTGACAGAGAATCGCCTGCGCAAACCGTTTGGCCAGGGTCTTTTTCCCCAATCCTGCCTCCCCGTACAAAAGATACGCATGACTAAAACGCCCACTCTCCGCCGAAAAAGTGAGCGTTTGAACAGCCTGTTCATTTCCGTAAAAACAGAATCCCATGATTATCCTTTTCTATGATCCTATTTAGAATTTTTCAAAACGTTCTACATTGGTCACAAAAATAGTCGCACCGCCTACCGTTACTTCTACCGGAAACGCCGTATATACGCTCACACCGTACGTTGCGGATGACGGCACCATCTGGGTGCGCTTTTTACTATGCTTTGCAATGACCTCGATCGCCTCATCTACTTTATCATCTTCTGTACAAATCATAAAAGTGGTATTGCCTGCACGCAAAAAACCGCCGGTTGTTGCCAATTTGGTCGCAAAAAATCCAGCCTTTGTCAGCGAAGAAGAAACCAGCGTACTGTCGTCATTGTTTACAATCGCATAAATCAGTTTCATCAAATCACCACTCCTTATCAGTCATTTTCACAAAATCCATGATCTTATTTTAACACTTTTATGGATAAAAAGCTACTGTTTTTTAAAAGTTTTTGTGTGTTTTCCGTCATCTTTTCGCCGGGCACAACAATGGGTATACCGGGCGGACAGGTGATACAGGTCTGTGCCGAAACCCTGCCTGCTGCCTGTTCCACCAATACCTCCTCTACATCAGAAAATAACGCTTCATGCGGGCTGCATACCGTTTCCGGCCAGCCAAAGCCCGGCATCAGATCATCTGCCGACAGGCTTTTTTGCCCGCCCACAGGACAGGCGGCAATCGCTTGCGACAGCCGTGAAAAATCGGTCTCCGTATTCCAGGGAGTCATCAGGAATAAGACATGGCGCGCGCTGACATATTCGGGTTCCAACCCTCTCTGCCGGAAATACAGCGCAAGGTCCTCTCCGTTCATCCACGCTGCCGAAGCGTCCAGCGCAAGCTTGGTACAGTCTCCCGGCAGCGGGGCAAAGCCCTTCTGGCGGGCAAGGGAAAAAAGTGCTGCGCGTTTTTTCTCCAGCTGCATGAACAAATCCTTCCCACAGCGACTCAGCAGCTCTACGGCAAGTTCCAGAGAACGCAGGATCAGATAAGACGGGCTGGTAGAGCCAAACAGTGCCATGGCCTGTTTGCCTTCTGCCGCAGAAAAATCCCCCCCGATATGCAGAAAACTGCCGCCAGTCAGAACCGGCAACGTCTTATGCGCACTGTCACAGCAGAGCGAAGCACCAAATGTCATGGGATGGCGGTCCTCGCTGCAGAATTTCAGATGGGAGCCATGAGCGTTATCCACCAGCAGCGGAATACCATATTCCCGGCAGACCGCGGCAATCCCCGCCAGATCCGCTGACTGCCCCATATAATCCGGACTGGTTATATAGACCGCATCACAAGCCTCGCGCGCCAGCAGTTCCTTTGTCTGCTCCGGCGTAACCGGCGCGGAAAATCCGTGCTGTTGAGAAAATACCGGATAAATCCAGACAGGGTCTATATTTAAAAGGGCACAGGCATTGACAAAAGCCTGATGCGCGCTCCGGCCGGCTGCAATCCGGCATTTTTTCCCCGGCGCCTGCATTTGCAGCATCCGAAGCATAGCCTGAATGCAGAGGGTTGAACCGCCCGCGCTGAACAGTGTGGCCTCAGTTTGATAGAGCGCCGCAGCATTTTCCTCCGCGCGCCGCAGAATCCCTTCCGAATGAAACAAAACATCGGCCCCGTCGATCTCTGTGATATCCAGCGCGCCCAGATCTCCGAGAAAGGGAACATTCCCCTTATGTCCCGGCATATGAAAACGCGCCGTACCGCTTTTTGCATAGTCCTGCAAAAAGCGGTCAACCGGCGTGCTCTGTTGCATCAGTAAATCACCGCCCCATATTTTTTCGCAATCTCGCGCAGCGTATCCTCTTCAATGGAACTGCGGCTGTCGATGATGGCGCGCCCGTGATAACGCAAAAGCGCGGAACGCAGTGCGGCCTCCTGATCCGACAGAAACGCAACCGGGAGATTGAGCATATGCGCGTTTTCCGCAAACAGAGCAGCGTCATCCGCTGAATCAATCTGAATCGTCACCACATCCGTTCGTCCCTCTTCTTCAGCTGCAAGCAGTTGGTCCGCCATATCCAGAGAACAGCTTACCGGCTCGGAAAGTTCGATCCAGTCATGCTCCATTCGGAAAATCTGCCGTTCGTTGGCCAGAACGATCCCGCTGTCATCCGCCGGCAGGATCCGCTTTTCAAAGTCAAACCGACGTACGCTTTCACAAATGGCATGGATATGAGCCGCTGTCAGTCCATTGCCTGCTTCAATGCCGGACGCCCCTGCTTCCAAAAGGGCATGCGCCAACCGGCTGGCATCCTCAATCCCGCAGGCCTCCTCCGGGCCGAGGACGATGGATCCAATCAAGGGAACCCGGGCAAAAGGCGCCAGTTCCTGCACCAACCGGGGCAGGGCCTCCATATGTTCGGGACAACTGACGCCAAACCCACAGATACCCATGGCCTGCATGGACACCAGTACCGACAGCAGGTTGCTTCCTCCCACGGTATTGCCTTCCGGTACGGCCTCAACGCAGACAATCACCGGCAGATGCAGTCGCCGGCAAGCAAAAAATGCCGCGCGGCATTCTGCAAGATCCGCCATCTGGCGCAGGATAATCAGTGCGGCGCCTGCCTCCTGAAGTACGGCCGCCTGTGCCCGGTACTGAGCAATTCGCTCGCTGAAAGAGAACACCTGTTGGGTCTCTTCCTCATCCAGATTTGCCAAAGCGGATACGGGAAGGCCGCCGCCCAGACAACCTGCCGCCGGCAGTGTCCCGCACATCTGTCCGATACAGGTCATCAGCTTATGATTGATTGCCTGCATCTCATTTTCCAGGCCATAAGGCGCCAGCTGCCGGATATCGGCACCGTCAGTGGGCGCAGCAAGCACGGTGCATCCGGCGTGCCGGAATGCTTCCATGGTTTCCTGTACGGCTTGCGGATGGTCACAAAGCCATTTTTCAGCACAGCCGTTTTCCGGCAAGCCTTCTTTATAGTATCCGGTATAACCGGCGCCGCCGATTACCAGCGGCCATCGTAAGGGTATATCCATCTTTCTTTTTATCCTCTCTTTCTCTGGTGATCATATTTGGTCCAATCTTTGTTTCTTATGTTTTTTCTCGAACAGTGATATGAATTTCGTTTTCCATTGTGACCGACATATTCAGATCTACCGTATATTCAATGTCGATCCTGCCGCCCTGATCGTTGATCTGGCACTGCACCAGCCGAGCATACGTGCCAAGCAGGAAACTTCGATAATCAATCCAGATCTGTCCGGTCTGCCGGATCCCGCTTTCCAGGGGAATCAGGTATTTTGTATCCCCCTGACGCATCAGGGTAATGCGGTCGTCCCGGTCGATTCGCAGGGTTGTCAAATAACCGGCTTCGTCTTCCCGGACAATCTCCCTATAAACAATATAGTACTTTCCATTCCGATTGTAAAGGAATCCTTCTGTAAAAAACTCCGTTTGCGTTTGTTCTGCTCCGTCTTTCTGGGTACTTTGAATTTGAATCAAAACTTCTTTTTTCATAGCGGTGTTGAAACTCCTGTCCCTGAATCTGTGCTCCCATTGTTGTTATGATTTTTGACTGCAAAATATTCCCACAGGTTTATTATAACGGCAAACACATCAGAAAGCAATCAGGATTTTCATGGACGGCCTTTCTATTTTCAAAATAAAATGACAGGGGAGGCAAGCCATTGCGCCGGCCGCAGGTATATGGTTAAATAAAAGTATAAAAACTGGAATTCAGCTGGGGAAAGGGGAGCCCGGCATATTCCAGTGTTCTTCTTCGTGATGAAAGTGTTTTACGCGAATGCTGTAAGCTTCCTTACGATATGGAAAGTCTCAGATTATTTTTCTCTATGATAAAAGTCAGCCACATCACTGGCTACTGGGATTGCCTTTGAAAAAGGGTTATCCTTTCTTGACGAATATGCATATAAACTTTTTCATGACAGGCCGCCAAAGTAATCGGAACCCCATGCGTTTAAAAATCAAGGTCAGGTACCCGCTTACGATATCGGCGGGCACTGAATTACAATACTTGTCTTAAACTTGCCGAAAAAGCTAATTGGGTTAGAACTTTCTTCGAACAGTCGGGTTCCCGTGAACTCGGAATAAAATATTGATATAGTATCCATACAGCCCATATGCCTTCTGCAATCATAACAGCTGTTTTGGATCTATCACCTGAAGTGTTTATAAACAAAAATTTATGTTACTCTATATGGGTATCATCAACGCATAATAGGAATCCTGGAATGAAAACCTGACCACTGGCGGTATGAAGATAAGCTTAACGCGCAAAGCCACCAATGGCAACATCTCAAGGGAGAGATGTTGCTACTCTGGCGGCGTATTAGGCCGGCTTATGCTGTGTACCCCAATAAAAATGAAAACGTGGAAAGCGACCAGTTCTATTTAGAACAGAACTAGTCGCTTAACTTAATTTTGGCGTCTACGAAGTCTTAATCATTTCATTGAAAACTACGTCGTTTGTATTTTTTAAATTTATTCCTGAAAATTCAGAGAAATTATCGGATACTATCCAATATCCTTACGCAAAAATAAAATTTTTAGAATTTAATGTCAATATGTAAAATTTTTGTTAATGTTTTGTAGGCCCATAAAAATAATGGAAAGCAGTGTATCCGATAGCAAATTTTTGCGACCCATATACCAATTCCCTTAATTCCTCTATGCTTCAAAGAGGAAAACCTGAACCAGCGGTTATCTCGAAACCATCCAAAGCAATCGGAAAAATACTGATTGACCCATTCAAATACCCTTTTCCTGTCAATATCAGGATTATCATAAGCCCGTGATGTCATGGAAATACCAATATGTATGAAAGCAACAAGCGCTACCGTATCTTTAAGCCACTGATATTCCGTCTGCCTCCAGATATTTTTTAACTGGTTGCCAAAAGCATATATCGTTTCTTCCTGTGTGTTCGAGATAATGGAGCCAGCACGAACGCGGTAATGGATTAATATCTTGTCGATACAGGCGATTTTATGGCAACTGTTAAATAGATCCAGTTGAAAAGATAAATCTTCTCCTACTTTAAAATCTGGAATACGAGTTTCGCCAATGATAGATACCAATATCAACTTATTCCATAAAGATCCATTTATAAATGCCAAAATATCATTTTCCACCGGTAAAGAAATCTCATAGGGAAAGCCGAGCATCTCTTGACATAAGACATGTCCTGTCTCATATTCAAATCGATCATAGGCGCACAATGTGATTTCCGCTCCTGTCTGAACTGCCGCCGTGTGGAGCTGTTCAAGGTAGTCTAACTGTATACTATCATCGCCATCCAGAAAGACCAGGTAGCGTCCTGATATTAGATGACTGTCTAAAACCGCATTGCGAGAGCGGGCAGGGCTCCCCAACGGGTGTTCGCCTAAAATCACATGAATCTTATCTGTATGTTGGGTTTGATACTGCTTCAAAATCTCTCTTGTGCGATCTGTTGAACAATCATCATAGACCAATATCTCAAAGTCCTGGTAGGTTTGATGTAACAGTTCATCCAAACATTGTGTGATATATTGTTCCAGATTGTGAGATGTAATAGCCACTGTAATTTCCGGCATATTTACCCCCAAAATATAACTCAAATTTGCTGTTATTTTATATTTACTTTTCTTATATTTCTAAGAAAAAGAATACTGTACGCAGCCAGAATGATTATATGCACGACGGAAAAAGAAATTGCTGCGCCGGTGATTCCCATTCCATTCACCAATCCATATGTGATAGGAATAGAAACAACCGTTGCAAAAATATAAATATAAGATATATCTCTCTGCTGACGCATAATCACAAAAATATAATAGAAGAGCTGACAAGCCGCAAAGATTCCCCCGCCAAATACAATCCATATAAGCGGAACAACTTGAGCGGTCAAATCCTTTTGATAGAGCAATCCCAAAACAGGCGCTCCCAACAGCCACGCTCCTATGCAGCAAAACACTGTAAATCCTGCAACCAGCCCCATTTGTTTGACAAGAACTTTACGAAATTGCGCAATTTGTTTGGTCTCCAATAATTTGGCATATTGGTTCAGCATAGGTTTAAAAATAAATTGACTGCATAAGTTAATGACCTGCGCTGGCATGAAAACCATATTATAGTAACCTTGCGCTGTGTCATTCAACAAAAATTCAATCCCATATTTTGAGGCGTTGATTACAAAATTCATTAGTAATACGCTCGCAAACAAAGGCAAACATTCCAGCAACAATGTTTTAGGCGTACACCCTTCCTCGCTGTGTGCAGGCTCTTTCTGCAAAAAAGCAGGCGCTACCTTTTTGATGTAATAACCTGTTGTGACCAGATTGCATAATATTTGCAATACAAGCGCCAAAACCAACTGGCCCGTTAGTACTAATGTAAAACAAAATACAATCAGCGGCCACAAAGTACGAAAAAACAGGGCGGAACCAGATAAATCCAACCGATTATTCTGGAAAAACAAATTTTGATAAAGATCCCCGACCACATTGAGCAACATAAAAATACTCAGCAAAATCGTAAGAAGGGACTTTTCTTTGGTAAACCGCAGTACCATAATACTGATAAGACATACCGCTAACATAAGGATACAAGACAGGTATCTTAGTTTCTTATAATCAGCAAAACAGTATTTCTTTTTATAATCTGTCATCTGATAATGGGATACACCCAATAACCCTACAATATATAAAAGCTGCGCTGTGGTAAAGGCAATTCCAAATACGCCCGCTTCCTCAACTGTCCCAAACCGGCTAACCATCATCAGCATGATAAAACTGTTCAGGCCGTATATGGCGCTACCTAAGGTATTCCATAAAGCTCCGTTGTGTTTCCGCATTATATTTCTCCGAAAATTAAATTTGTAACATCATGTTAATATGTTTAATTGATTGTTCACGATCTTTGATAATATAATTATTAATCATTTCGTAGTCAATCACATTATCTATATTAAAATAATGATTTTCGGAAAAAAGACGATCTTCAAGGCCCAATAATTCCAATAAATTTGTAATTCGTGAATGGGTATCCTTTCCATACTCAGAAATTTCCACAGCAAATTGTTTGTTAAAAATAATTGAGAATACAAGTCCATGAAATGCGTCGGTAAAAATATACTCCGCATTTTTTATATAGCCCAACCATTCTTCTGGAGTAAGATAAGGCTTTCGAACGCAAGAAATTTGTTTTTTTATAGGGAATGGACAGTATATAACTTTCAACCCTTTTTCCTTAGCAATTTTCTGCGCAAATTGAGTAACAACTGCGTCATATTGAACTTGATAAACAAAAATATATTTTTCTTTTTCCTTGGGTTCTATAGCTAATTCCGCCCAGTCATCAGCAGTTAACAGGAATGCGGGATCTGCCACTCTAGGGGCACTTAAACCCGTAATTTCTTCAATAATCTCTTTCCCTCTCCGTTCTCTCGTTGTAATATATCCAAAACCCATTGCTAACTGACGGAATTCCTCTCTAAATCCTTTTCTCATTTCATCTTGAGCCAAACTAGCAGCGTAAACAACCTTGCGATTTCTTTCATGAATAAAGGGAAGAAAATTATTTATATTAAAATAATTAATTTTACAATTCCAAAGTTGGTCTCCTCCAATGATAATTTTATCATATTTTTGTGAAATATTCGGTAACGTTGTATCAGAATATTTTTCTTTACTTGTACTCATTAAAGAACGAAAATGGGAAAAACTGCGCTCTCTTGGTAAAACAAATACAGAAAAGTATCCCAGTCGTAACAAATAATGTATCAACCCTGTCTTTTTTATCATTGACAACTTCCAGGGTTTCTTAACTTCATCGGGCAACCAAGAAATAGTTTCAACATTGTATCCCAATTCCCGCAGTTTTCGTTCTAGTGCATAGGCCAGTAGTAAAGCTCCATAATTATTTACCATCCAATGATTAATAATACCAATTCTTTTTTCCATATTACCACCATATCTTTTCCTTAACCCCATCAGTAGATTTAAATAATGCAATCCTGGATAAGAGTTTGAAAAACAAATAAAATTTTATACATAATATCTATTTTCCAATCTTCTTAATTCGGAACCAAATATAGGTAAATCCACCTTTCATCACCCTCTTAAATTCAACCCAGTTTAAATTGGCCAAGAAGGTTTTGAAAATATAGGTAAATGAAAAATAATAACGGCTCATTAGATTATCTCGAATTTTTTCAATTTCCTTGTGATCCGCATAGGGATAATCCACCAAACAATCCAGATAACCATCCTGATTAAGCCATTTTGAATAATCTTCGGTACGCAAATACCCGTTTTCCTTTACCCACTCATAAAATGCTGTGCCGGGGAAGGGGACTGCCTGCTGGAAAAAGACCATATCCGGATAGAGTTTTTTAGCAAACCGGAATGTATCCTCTATCGTCTCCAAATTGTCTCCTTTCAGTCCAATCATAAAGCAGCCAAACACCTTGATTCCCAATTTTTTAGTGTTGCGCGCAAATGCCTCGGACTGCTCCAGCTTGATTCCTTTACGAGTCTCATCCAGTACTTCCTGGTTCCCAGACTCGTACCCGACAACTAACAGGCGGCAACCAGCCTTCTTCATTTTTGCCATCGTCTCATAATCCAAAGTATCCGCCCGCGTGTTGCAAGACCACACCAGCTTCAATCCGCGCCGCATAATCTCATCACAGACCTCTGCAACCCGTTTTTTATCCACGGTAAAGGTGTCATCCTCAATGAATATCTCACGGATATATGGCATATGATTATGGATATATTCCAGTTCATCCACAAAATTATTTACGCTTCTGCGACGAAAACGTCGCCCGCTCATGCTCTCCGGATAAGAACAGAAATTGCAGCGGAAGGGGCATCCCCGGGCGCTAAAAATCTGAATCATCGGTTTTTGGGCAAAAGCATAACAATAGTCATTTACATCCAAGAATTTTTCATAGACCTTGGAAACCATGGGCAACGTATCCAAATCCTCCGTCCAAGTGCGGTCCGGCTGGCGAATAATTGCCCCACTGTTATCCCGATAGGTGATCCCTTGAACCTGGGACAGATCTCCCCAGTTTTTCATAATCTCATCCAGTGTAAAGTCATATTCCTGGCGCGCCACCACATCGATAACCGGACACTCCTCCAGCACACGCTCTGACAGGACAGTCGCGTGTGTTCCGCCAATCAGAATATGCACGTTTGGATTGGCATCCTTAATCGCCCTCAACACTTCATAGTCGTGAACACAGGTAGAGGTAGTCAATTCCCCCATCAAGAAGTCAGGGGCAGAATCTTTCACCAGTTGAACTGTCTGCTCCGTCGTCATTTTTTTTGCGATGCAATCCACCAGTTCCACTTGGTAGCCTCGGTCCATACAGACACCCGCTGCATAACACAGCCAATATGGATAGTACATCGTACCGCTTTTGGTTTTTTCCGGCCAGCGGCTGGCTCGGCTGATTTCAAATTTGTAGGGTAAATTCAAAAAAAGAATTTTCATTTCGGCCTCCATCATACTGCAAAATTTTTAAATAACTGTATATCCTTATTTATCAGAATTTTTTTCTTCGATATTTTCAGTACACTCTTTCGGATTTATGTGTTTCAATGCGTAAATTTCCACAAAGGTTTGCAATTTACTTTCCAACTGTGAAATACGAATAGACATCCGGAACAATTTCAAAATTAAAATAAAAATGATGGATAAAAAAATAAAGTTGACAGAAGATTGTACCCCTATAAGGTGCGCTCCCCAATCTACAACACTTGGAAAAATTCCAATGAAAACCAAAAAAATAGAAAATAAAAACCAGAAAACAGAATCTTCTATTTTTACTTGCGCTTTCCGAATTCGCATAATAATCCAGAGAGAATTTAAAGCCGCCACTATAATCAATATTATCCTCAAAACCGTCGACAATTAAATCATCTCCTTTGGTCTAAAAAATTGGACAAACAGAATAGAAATAAACATATTGAGCATGTATCGAATCGATTTCCCCATACTTAAATAACTTACACCCGCCACTCTTTCGTGCATTTCTACCTGAACTTCAGAGATATTTGCGCCGCAATGAAGTAAATATGAAATGGTATCGGGCTCAGGGCCATAGTTGATATTATGGGAGAAAAGGTGGATCATCCGTTTATTAAACAGCCGCATACCAGCCGTTGGATCATTAATCCGTTTGCCAGTAGTAAGCCGGATCGCAAAAGAAATCATCGTATTTCCCAACATGCGCATGGTTCTGGGCTTTTTCTTATCACAGAATCGAGAACCTATTACAATATCATAATTTCCTGATTGCATAGCATCGATCATCGATGAAATATATTTAGCATCATGCTGGCCATCTCCATCGTACTGAATCGCCATATCATAGCCATATGCATATGCATAGCGCAAACCGGCTTGAAATGCACCAGCAAGCCCCAAATTTACCGGAAGATCAATAAAATGATATTTGTTTTTCCTGCATATTTCTGCCGTATGATCTTTAGAACCATCGTTCACGATAATATAATCATACTGCGAATAATTTTGTTTCAGGTTCTCAACCACGGTCTCGATATTTTCCTGCTCATTATAAGCAGGAATAATAATTAACGTTTTCATTTTTTCTTCAATCCAGTCTTTTTTTATAATTGTGTAATTCAAAATTTGATTTATTACCGCACCATTGTGTAATTCAAAATTTGATTTATTACCGCACCATGGAGCGCCAATAAAATAAAAAGCTCGATTTTTTCTATATTTTTTTTCAGTACAATTGTCTGATTATTCAGCGACATTGCCAATAACGGTAAAATCGGAATAAAGTATCTGCCTTGAACACCTTCAATAATGCTTTTTCCTTCACTGGTATGGCCCAAAAACATAGACAACATAACAAAAGCTATTACCCCAAAAGATGTAAGCAAAAACACTGCGCGCACATTCCAACGCAACTTAAAGTCCGAATTACTGTAATTAAAAGAAGAAAGGCACAATATCACAAGAAACATATTTGTAATCCAAGAAGGGATACCTAATGATAACCCACTTAATATGGAACCAATACAAGTATATAAATATATTTTAACTTGTGAAATAAATGTATTGATAAAAATTTGAATTGTACTGATTGGGTTTTCTATTATATAGCTTAAGGTGTAACTATTTTTTCCTTCCCAATTGGGTTTTACTGTTTCCACCCCATATTTATTGATTAACTCAATACCTCTAAAAACCATCAGTATGGCCAAAACACTTATAAAAATAACAGCAATTTTCAGCACTCTTTCTTTTGTGTTTTTAAATCTCTCTTTGGGAATTAAAATAACCAGTAATAAAAGCGCTGCATATACAACTTTTGTTGGAGCCAAAAGCATTCCAGAAATTAAAATGCATCCAAAATCCCTTTTAGATAAAAGCCCTTTTTCATAAATTGCTTTTAATAATGATGAAATTAAAAATAGTGAAACACCATTAATAAATCCATCGTATGAAAAAGACGCAGCCTGATGTATAGCCATGGGTAATATACCTACAGTACCAATCAGCATTTTGAATTTTGGAGCTCGCTTTACCGCAAAATAAATACAAACTACATAAAACGTCAAATTGCATAGTCTTCCGAATAAAAATGTAGTAATAAAATTTTGGTTTGTTATCCGTGCAATTGCAATTCCTGTTGCCTGTGGCAAATATTCTACAAAATAGTCCAATCCACGCGGCGCTGGAATTTGTATTAACTCTCCTTCTTGCGCCGGTTTTCCAATCTCTTGAAATATTTTTAAATATCCATTTGAAATATTATAATGACCTGCTAACTGCGTATAGTCAAAATCAGCAGAATTTCCCATATCATTGTCGTCCCACTGAAATAATAAAAAATTAGAGAGCTGATATGCAGACTGATAATGATGCGGTTCATCGGGAGGAGACAGCGGTGTGATAACAATTAAATAAAATATTCCCACCCCCATAATAAAAATAGCAAAAAACTTTTCTATGCCAAAATTAAATAAAACTAAAAAATATATTCCTATTACTACAAAAATCAAAAATAATACAATTATTGTAGGCTCAAATATTTTTAAAAATTTTGTATTCTCGTCATTTATTACAATAGAGTCTAAAGAAAAACGTTCCTCTACTTTTGTACCTATATCAATTCTGCAAGTAGTTATTTCTTTGCCTAATAATAAACTAGCAGACTGCTGCCCTTGTCTTATGTGCACCGTTTCTGTATATGTGTTATTGTATCCATGATCTTCTTCGGCATAATAAACGGTAATGTTTAATGGCTGTTCCACTGGCTCCGAAAAAACAAGGGTTATTCCACCTACAAATTGATTCAATTGGGGAAGCTGTAAATGCGCGTCCCCAACCTGATTGACAAAAAGTTGCCCCTCCTTGTTATATCCATAAACTTTACAATCCTCTAATACAATTTTTTGAGAGTCCCCCCACTGCTGATTGATATTTATTACTTTCACAGTCAATCCTATCAATAGAGAACCAATTATACAGAAACATATAATTGTAAAAACTTTCCGCTTCTCAATAATTTTTTTCATTTTAAAGAAAAATCCTCCCTATCCAATGAAAAATTAGGGTTGTAATAAGGATCGCCTGCTGCCAATTCTTTTGCCCACCGCTGTTGAAAATGCCGAACTTCTCCTTCAAATCGTTTCTTTTTTTCCGGGGTATCTTCCGGACCTCTACTTTTTGATTCATAATGATACAGTTCCGCGTAAGGAGTCCAAACAATTAAATATCCTGCTTTCCGAATCCGCATACATAAATCCACATCATTAAATGCAACTTCAAACGACTCATCAAACCCGTCAATCTCATTCCATACTTTTTTAGAAACCATCATGCACGCAGCTGTTACAGCACTCAAATTTTGTGCATAATATAGTCGTCCCATATATCCTACATTCTCTTTTGGCGTTCGGTAAAATATATGTCCGGCCGTTCTATGAGCACCAAGTCCCAATACAATTCCAGCGTGTTGAATCGTATTATCAGCATAATAAAGTTTAGCTCCGACTGCACCCACATCTGCTCGTTGTGCGTACATTAGCATTTCTTCCAGCCAATCTTTCGTAATAATTTGGGTATCATTATTTAAAAAAACAAGATATTCTCCGTTTGCATACGATACAGCAAAATTATTAATAGCCGAAAAATTAAAAGGATGGTTCCATTCTATAATTTTAATATTTGAACATTTTTTAATTTTATTATAATATTCAACTATTTTTTCATTATCGCTTCCATTATCAACAACAACAATTTCATAATTTGGATATGTTGTAAAATTCAAAATAGATTCTATACATCTTGACAAATCCTCATAATGATTTTTATTAGGAATAATAATGGAAATTAATGGTCTTCCTTTTAAGGCATATTTAATCTGATAAATAGTCGGAAACGCAACAGAACTTTGAACATCTGCATTCATTCCACATCGATACAAATGATCTTTAACAGCTTTTTTTCCTGCATTAATTGCATATGCTTTAGAATTTATATCTTCTGCAACAGAATTGGGATGTGAACGCCAATAATATAAGATTTTAGGAATATGTACAATCCTTTCTGCATTTTCTGTAAGGCGCAAAATAAAATCATGATCCTGACTTCCATCATATTCTGAACGAAATAAACCAGATTTTTTTAAGAGTTCTTTAGATAACACAGAAAAATGACAAATATAATTATTCGCTCTTAAATTGTCAATCGCAAAATCTGGTTTAAAATGTGCAGTAATGACATTTTCAATTTTATTGGAAAACGTCAATTCATCCGTATAAATGAAATCTGCATTTTTATCACAAATTGCATGCATCACCTCATATAATGCAGCCGGATGCAACAGGTCATCATGATCAAAAAGACCGATATAATCCCCGGACGTCATTTCTATACAAGCATTTGTGTTTCCAGAAATCCCAAGGTTCTCTTCCAATTTTTTATAAAGAATCCGTCTATCTTTCCTTGCATATTGCTGACAAACTTTCTTGACATAGGCATGCTTTTCGTCACTGCCGTCCGCCATGCAAAGTTCCCAGTTTTGATAAGTCTGATCTAACACGGACTGTATCATTTCATGTAAAAAATTCTCCGGTGTATTGTACAATGGTACAACAATACTAAACTTTATTTCTTTTGGAAACTTTTCTGTTTTTTGCCGTTGGAGTTCCTCCTGTGAGTATAACGGTTTAGCCGCTAAAAAGTTTTGGCGATGATGCCTACGATCCTGTACCTTTTTCCATGTGTAAGAAAACCCATTCTGCTTTAAACTTTTCAATCCCTTACAGAATAAGTATGTATACTGGTTCCGCTTTAAAAGACTCTTTGTAGCATCCAATACCAAGCGAATTGGCTTTGTAATCTTCCAGCAGGCGGCATTAGAAATCGTAGCATACATTGCCTGCGTCTGTGCCAGCTGCTGCGCCAATTCGCTGCGCTGATTTATCGCAGCATGATAATGCAGTTGGTACTGGGCAAGCTGCCGATCATGATCTTCCAATACAGCCTTCATTTCTTTCTTTTCAGAATTCTCTTTCTGGAGATCTTTTTCCAACTCTAAAATCCGGTTCTGGAGGGAATAAACCTCTTCTTTTGATTCTTTCTCTAATCTTTTTAGCGTCTCAACTGTCTGTTTCCAGGCTAATTCTTTCTCCCGGATTTCCTGTCCCAAAATCTCGCAGTGTTTTTTCTCATTTTCAATTTGAGTTTCAGCGGTATTTTTTTCTGTCTCTAAAGACTCTGCTCTTTTACTCAATTCAGAAATTTGGGTTTCCTGGCTGGCAAACCGTTGATTCCACTGATCTTCTTTCGATTTTTGTTCCGCCGCTAACTGAGCAAATCGATTTTTCCACTGATCTTCTTTAGACCTTTGTTCCTCTTCTAACTGAAGCAATTGCGTGTTCCATTTTTCTTCTGCAGATTTTCTTTCTGCCTCTATATTTTGAATATGCACTTCTTTATTATGAAGTTCTAATTGAATAATCCTGCTTTGAGATAACACATGGGCTTGTCTATGGGCTTCAAATAATGTAGAAAGGAGATTGTTGGTCTTTTTTTTGCCCCACATATTTTTTATATATAGATCTAAATCTTCAATATTTGTATGGGACATTACATAAAACGCTCTATAACAACTATCGGAAATATCGGAAGGATATATTTTTTCATTATAATAGTGATCAATATTGGTCCTGTATTCTAACGTTTCCGGCATAAAGACTGTATCAAAATGGCAGTACCAAAATCTCTCCCAAGTCTCAATATCCCCATGGAAAAATGATAGAAACAAAATTTTGTTTTCATTTAAAAATGTGTTTATTTCTTCCAGATTCGGAAGTCCGTTTTCAATATGCTCCTTTAACCAAATAAAATCCTCTCCAGAAATTGTTTTATAATAAGTATTTACACGGCTCTCCGCATCTTTAATGTCCGAAGAATCAAAAGGAAAGCATAAAACTGTACTTCTTTTGGAGACACGATAAAGCTCCGAAAGAAAAGATTGACGTTTTTCTTTCGGAATATGTTCTAAAACATCTGTCGCAACAACAAAATCAAAATAAGCATCTTCAAACGGAAGATTTGTTCCATCTAACTGCCGAAATTCTGAATCATTTTGCATTTTCTCTGTTAAAACAATATCTGAAAATAAAATATGATCTTGAGGCAAAAATAATTTAAGATCTTTATGCTCATTTGAGCCTATTTCTAAAATTTTAAAGACATCTTCTGGCTTATCTTTTCGAAAAAAATTGATGATTCTTGATACAGTCTCATATCTCTGATATTGATCAAACGCTATATATTCTTTAGCATTCATTTCCATAATATTATTTCCCCTCATAAAGATCGTAAATATCTTCTGTGCTGTCAATCATTTTTATTTCTCTGTGCTCAAGCCAAAGTACCCTGCTGCACATTTTCCGAATTTATTCTAAACTATGGGAAATAAACAGCACAGTTGCGCCTCCGATCAGCAAGTCCAGCATCCTGGTCTTGCTTTTGCCCGGAAGCCTGCATCCCCAACCACAAGGATTTTATCAACCATCAGAATCTACGGTTTTACCACTGCAGCTACTGAAAATACGCGCGGCATCCGTATCCCGAAAAAACTATTCCGGATAGAAATATCGATAAATTCCCAAGTTCAGAAAATTCTACGGTTTCCTCATAATTACCTGTCAAATATTGCTGGCAATATCCCAGATTTTGCAGAAGCCAGCCAAGCTCCTGATAAATGCCGAAATCCATGGCGCACCACATACAGGCCCTTTAACTGCCCGCGCGTAACCATATTGTCCGATTTACCAACGATTAACAGGATTTTCTTTATAATGTCGATTTACGCATCCCGTTGTAACTGCTGATGCTATACTTCTGTCCCACCTTCCTCTTTGCAACCATCAATTACTGAGCAATAAGCCTCCACATATAACAGTCGCGAAATTGAAGCCTTTATCACAAACTGGCATGGTCTGCTTGTCCACACGTTGGCGATGATCCATGGGATTCGCTTCTCCGGGGACTAATACGGGCCACAATTATTGAAGCCCTGGCTGATGGTGATCGGCCACCCATAATACGGGGATATGCTTTACATAGCAAATCCGCCGACGCTTTTGAAACCAAATATGAATTTACAGTGTGTAGTGACACCTTTTCTACCACGAACAGATCCGGACAAGTGAACGGCAGACCGTAATAAACCCCGTCCGTAGGAAAACCAGTGATATTTCTGGCTTTCCTATTTCCGGTAGGCAGTCAAAAATGCCTGCGTTCCTATCACATTTGTCAGCCAAAAGACAGACGGTTTTTCAATCGACCGATCCATATGGCTTTCTGTCCCGAAAATCTCAGATACGACCTTTCTGTCAGTAATGTCCGCTTTCACGAATTTGAAATCTTTGTTTTCCATAATGGGGCGAGTGTTTCCAAATTCTCTGCGTAAGTCAGTGCATCCAAACAGACGATCATGTCCGTTGAATGTTGGCAGGTATATAATAAATAAAGTAACTACCCATAAATCCGGTTCCGCCAGTTACAAGAAGCTTTACTTTTACCACCCTTCAAAGCCTGTGACAGCATCTGTAAAAAAAATAGGAATCCACGGTCTTTTTGAGACAACATGAGATTTTCTATATCCCATTTCACCACAAGTTATGGATCATTCCAACAGATCCCTTCGGCATATAGTAATTTCTACTTTGTAGAAAAAATTCTCATCGTCTGTGCGCATAATAAGCCCATTTTCGAATCACTGAGGATCAAAAGTTAACCCCTATCTTTCGCCGTCAGCTTCACCGCAACCCATTTTTTATAGTCTCGGCTGCTGGGACACAGATTCACGACTTTATTCAATATGGAACCCTCTTTCCACAGCACACCAGATTCGCCTGCTCACCGCGCTGAGAATAGATCCCGCGCAGAGATCGCCTCCAACAAATTCTTCCTTTAAAATAAATGCCTGTGCAACACCATTTGCCGGCGGCCGCACTTGATAGGAAAACGATATTCTAAACTGACTCCCATCACCCAAAAACCGCTCAAATTTCGGTAGATCCTGCGACATAAAAATCATCAAAATTCTCGCGATCATCCGCGTGGACAAGGGGTATTCAATCACTGATTTATCGTAAAAAACTCAAAATACTATTAGCATTCTGATTTTATCACATATTATACCAGAATACAAGTGGTAATATGCGCTTTCCCATACATAAAATCCACATTTTAGTTTCTAAAGTTTTGTATTTTTTATGTATATTTTAATATAAGTATTTTTTATACAGATACTTTGTCAAACTGTAATTTTAACTCTTCCCAGTTTAAAAACCAGGAAGACATGATTCTTAAATACAAAAAATTTGTCCGTCTATATAAGTACCCAAAACCATAAATGCTCGATGAGCCAGGAAAGCCAGACACCCAGCGGACCCTTAGCTTTGATTATTTCTCGTTTTCGCTCATAGGAAAAAGATAAAGACGATTTGATCAAAAAGTCACTCCTCAGAGCATTGAGAATATTCCTTCTGTCCGGGAAATAAAAGTAAATGAATGCCGTCATTGGATCAATTTATTCTGGTATACCCCGATCAAAATTATCTTTTATTGTTTTTGAAAAATTCAAAAACAAATGCCTTCTTGTTGAACTTTTAAGCATTTTATTTTATCATATATTTATATGAATGACCGTCAAAAAACCAGAATAAAACAATCAAAAGGGAGGGAACAATATGATTCAATCAATAGACAGAACGAACATCGATGAATGCGTAGAAGTGATTCAAAGCAGTTTTCTCACGGTTGCCAATGAATTTGGATTGACAGAACAGAACGCCCCCCGCTTTACAGCATTTGCCGTTGATTCCGCACAATTGCATCAGCAGTTTGATGAGAAAAGGCCCATGTACGCATACTTTGATGATCATCAGGTGATCGGGTACTATTCTTTGCAGTTGCAGGATGACGGCGACTGTGAACTTAAAAATTTATGTGTACTTCCCAAATACAGGCATAAAAAGATTGGGGAAAAACTATTTGTCCACGCAACCAGCATCGCCCGTCAAAACAAATGTAAAGCAATGAATATAGGAATTGTGGAAGAAAACGTTCGGTTGAAAAAATGGTATGAAAAGCTTGGCGCCAATCATATGGGAACAAAAAAATTTGATTTTCTCCCATTTACATGCGGATACATGAAACTCGATTTATCAACCGGTGATTGTCATAAAGACAGCTGCCAGGAGGGTGTAAGCTGATAAACAGCTTACACCCTCTGATATTATGATGATTCTTTTATCATTCCCGAGTCATTTTTATATTGCCGTAAGAAACGATAGTACGCTGTGAAAGAGTCAGTAACCATCCGAATTCTGAAAGTCTTAAAATTTTGGCTGGTTGAAAATGAAATATGGCTTTTCATTGCGTATTTTTTATAAGAATAAATTTCTATTCTGCGCAAATAATACTGGCAGGACAGAAAAAACAGGTGCCATAATTCCTGTTTGCAGGCTGTTTTGATCTGTAGATCTGTACAGGCGGGTTTGATTTTACATCTTCTGCATATTCTGCAAAAACACTGCGATTTCCAGCTTTCCCGCATATGAGGCAGATCCCGGCCGCATTCTGTCATATCTCATATCCCTTTGAATTTTTATCGCTGCAGGTTTCTCTAATCCACCCCCGCTTCCAGCTATCTTTTTCGCAACCCAATACCCTTTTACAGACTTTCTGTAAATCTTTTCAGAAAATATGCATAATTTGTTGAAACAGGCAGACACTAATCCAGCAAACGAATTGACAAATAAAGGAGGAAGTTATTTATGAAAGCAACCGGAATTGTAAGAAGAATCGACGATCTCGGACGAGTCGTCATTCCAAAAGAAATCAGACGAACAATGCGGATCCGCGAAGGAGACCCGCTGGAAATATACACAGATAATGATGGAGAGGTCATTTTCAAAAAATACTCCCCCATCGGTGAAATTTCCGCTTTCGCTGGCCAATACGCAGAGGTTTTGTATAAAACCGGAAATCTGCCCGCAATTGTCTGCGACCGGGACCATGTAATCGCTGCTGCCGGCCTTCCGAAAAAAGAGGTGCTCGAACGCCGTGTTTCCGCTGCACTCGAAGAAGTGATGGAACAGCGTAAGGACGTTGTGGCTACCCCGGAAAACGGCGGAAAACTCCGGCCGGTCGAAGGGATGGAGCGTTATGCGGTTGTCTGCACCCCCATTATCTCAGCAGGCGATGTCAGCGGCGCGATCATGTACCTGGCAGATGATGAAAATCCGCATGTCAACGATGCACAGGTAAAACTCGTGCAGGCGGCTGCATCCTTCCTTGGAAAACAGATGGAGGAATAAAGGGAAGCAGTTTTGCACAAACCTTCTGAAACAACCCGCTGCTTCTTGGTAAAAACGCAGAATGATCTGCTTTTTTTCAGAAAACAGCGGGTTTGTGCTTGCATTTTCTCTGAAAGTGTAGTATGATAATAAAAGTTTACTCAATATGTAGAAAGGAAAGACTGGGAAAATCCCAGTCTTTCTCTTATATTCCCTGTTATGATGCGAAAGGTGGAGGTTTTTTGTCTGAAAAAAAGAAGGGCAATACGGCGGCGATCGTATATGATCTTGCAAAGCCGATTACCGATGCGCTCGGCCTGGTCCTCTGGGATGTGGTCTTTGAAAAAGAAGGCGCTTCCTGGTATCTGCGGATTGTGATCGACCGGGATGGGGACGATTTTGTTTCAACCGAGGACTGCTCGGCTGTCAGCCGCCAGCTGGATCCCCTTCTCGACGAAGCGGATCCGATCGAACAAAGTTATTATCTGGAGGTCATGTCTCCGGGACTTGGCCGCAAACTCAAGCGTCCCGAACATTTTGCTCCGTTTATCGGGGCGGAGGTTACGGTCCGGCTGATCAGACCGGTAGACGGAATACGTGATTTTGTCGGAACGTTGACAGCTTTTGCCGACCGGACGGTCTTTCTTCAGACAGCATCCGGCCCCAAACAGTTTGCATTTACGGACTGTTCCTTTGTCAAGGTGAACGATGACCTGAACTTATAATCCGGCATATTGATGCAAACCATGTCCGGCCCGGAAATCAAATACAGATCCGGGCGGGACGTTTCATCCAGAAAGGAAGAAGGAAATGAATAACGAGTTTTTTGACGCGCTGCTTCTGATCGAAAAAGAAAAAGGAATCAGTGCAGATTATCTGCTGGAAAAAATTCAGACCGCCATCGCTCTGGCTGTAAAAAAAGATTTTGGCGGTATTGAACGGGTGAATGTAGACATTGATCCAGAATCCCGCCGCTTCCGGGTTACGATGATGAAAACCGTCGTGGAGGAAGTTGTGGATCCGGCCAATGAAATTCTTGTGGACGAGGCGATGCGTTACAGCAAACATCCCATCGTCGGAGAGCCGGTCGAGATCAAGCTGGAGACAAAACAGCTGGGCCGAATCGCTGCGCAGGCAGCCAAACATGTCATCCGGCAGGGGATCCGGGAGGCTGAACGCAGCCAGCTGCTGGATCAGTTCAACAGCAAATTACACGAGATCGTAACCGGTCTTGTCCAGAAGGTTGAGCCGGGTTCCGGAAACGCAACCATTGAAATTGACCGCAGCGAAGTGCTGCTGTTTAAAAACGATCAGATCCCCGGCGAGGTTCTGAAAGAAGGAGACCGGATTAAGGTCTATGTCTCCGATGTGGTGCTCAGCGAGCGCCGGTATGGACTTAAAATCAGCCGAACCCACCGCAATCTGGTCAAACGTTTATTTGAAATGGAGGTACCGGAGATTTTTGACGGTACTGTAGAAGTGAAATCTATTTCCCGCGAGGCTGGATCCCGTACCAAGATCGCCGTTTGGAGCAAGGATGAAAACGTGGATCCGATCGGAGCCTGTATCGGACCGAAAGGGAACCGGGTCAATGAAATTATCAAGGAAATCAACGGCGAAAAAATCGATGTCATCAAATACAGCGAAGATCCGGCAGAGTTCATTTCCGCAGCTCTGGCGCCCGCTAACGTTATCCAAGTCAATATTCTGGATGAACAGGAAAAAAGCGCCCGGGTCATCGTTCCGGATCATCAGCTTTCCCTGGCAATCGGCAACAAGGGACAAAACGCAAAGCTGGCCGCAAGACTGACAGGGTATAAGATTGACATCCGACCGGAAAGCGGTTTTTACGGAGAGGACGATCCTGTTTCTACAAACGCTGACACGTCATCCGAGACGGAATAAAAACATTTCATCTTCATCTACAGGCTGACAGGAGTGATGAAAATGCCTGCGAAAAAAATTCCCCTGCGCATGTGTACCGGTTGTAATCAAATGAAGCCGAAAAAAGAGATGGTCCGGGTCGTTAAATCTCCCGAAGGAGAAATTTCCATCGATCTGACCGGAAAAAAGTCCGGGCGCGGCGCATATGTTTGCAGAAACATCGAATGTTTGCAGAAAGCACGGAAATCGCGGCGTTTTGAAAAAAGTTTCAGCCAGAAGATTCCGGATGCAGTATATGATCAAATGGAAGCTGACTTACGGGAAGGGGCGCTTTAGAAAAATGGATACAGGTTTGCCCGTCCTTTCTCTATGCAGGAAAGCGGGGCTGCTTTCTATTGGTTTTGATATGACCAAACAGGCATTGGCAGAACGCAAGGCAGTTCTGGTCGTTCTGGCGGACGGTATTTCTCCAAAAACAGAAAAGGAAATCTGTTTTTGGGCGAAAAAATATCAGGTAAATGTTTTTCGTTCTGCCGCAGATATACAGGAAATCAGCGCGCAGATCGGTAAAAAGGCTGGAGTGCTCGGCATTCTGAATCAGGGACTTGCCAAAAGTTACCTGAATAAACAGCCCCAGGCCGCACTCTTACAAGCGAACATATCTTCCGGAAAGTAAATTGGAGGTTTGTCTATGACCGTTAAATACCGTGTACATGAAGTAGCAAGGGATCTGAATGTCCCTGCAAAAGATATTATTGACCTGCTGGCAAAATATTTTGAAGGACCTAAAAAAAATATGACCGCCTTAAGCGACGAAGAGCTCAATGTCATCTTTGAGCACTTTACCCAGGAAAATCAGGTGAAAAGCTTTAACGATTATTTTGCTCTCCCGCAGACAGCGCCCAGAAAGGCCGCAGAAGTAAAGCAGGACGGCCCGTCCGACACGCCCAAAGCATCGGCAGAAAATGAAAAAGACACCGCTACAGAAAAAAAGACTGCGCCTAAGGCGGAGGAGCCGGTTGTTAAAAATCATCCCGCGCAGACAGAAGCAAAACCGAAACAGGAGGAAAAGCACATGGCCGAAGCACCGCAAAATCAGCAGTCTTCGCAGAATAACACGCCTAAAAACAACACGGATAAAAAAGATAAAAACGAGGGCAAACCTGCCTCCCGTTCCCCCCACCAAAATAAGCAAAAGAAACCTGCTGCACCCCGTATGCAGACTCAAAAGGACTTCTTTAAGGGCGGAAATAGTTCGACTTCCGACACATCGCCTTCTGTTGAAGCAAACAAAAACATCCGCCATGTCGATACCCGCACCGTGGCGGTCGATCTGGATAAATACAACGAAAAATACGAGCAGATCGCTTCCCAGAACCGGCGGGTCAACGATAACGTCCGCAAGCAGAAATTGACCCAAAAATCAGCCAAGCGGGACCGCGCACAGTATTCCAAAAAAGAAACTGAAGCGCAGAAGCTGCAGCGGCTGGCACTTGAGCGCGCGCGCAAACAGCAGCTGAAAGTCCTGATTCCAGATGAAATCGTTGTTTCTGAACTGGCATCCCGGTTGAAGGTGACAGCCAGCGAAGTCATAAAAAAACTGATGGGCTTGGGCGTCATGGCGTCCCTCAATGAGACCATCGATTTCGACACGGCTTCCCTGGTCGCAGAAGAGCTCGGCGCAAAGGTAGAAAAGGAAATCATCGTTACCATTGAAGAAAGACTGTTTGATGAGGCGGAGGATCAGGAGGAGGATCTGGAAAGACGCAGTCCGGTTGTGGTGGTTATGGGACATGTAGACCACGGAAAGACTTCTCTTCTCGATAAGATTCGGCATTCCAATGTCACTTCCACCGAAGCCGGCGGCATTACCCAACATATCGGTGCGTATAAAGTCACGGTCGGAGACAAGGAAGTTACCTTCCTGGATACGCCCGGACATGAGGCGTTCACCTCCATGCGGGCGCGCGGCGCTTCACTGACTGATATTGCGATTCTGGTTGTAGCGGCTGACGACGGCATTATGCCCCAGACGGTCGAGGCCATTAACCATGCGAAAGCGGCTGGCGTTTCCATCATTGTTGCCATCAACAAAATCGATAAACCCACGGCTAATCCGGACCGTGTCAAACAGGAACTGACCAACTATGAACTGATTCCGGAAGAATGGGGCGGAGATACGATCTGCGTACCAGTTTCCGCTGTGACCGGCCAGGGTGTGCCGGAGCTGCTGGAAATGCTGACACTCGTTGCTGATATTAAGGAATTAAAGGCAAACCCGAACCGGCTGGCCAAAGGCGCTGTGATTGAAGCCCGTCTCGACAAAGGCCGCGGTCCGGTCGCTACTGTACTTGTCCAGAATGGAACGCTGCATGTTGGGGATACTATCATTGCCGGATCCACTGTAGGACGTGTCCGCGCCATGCTCAATGACAAAGGCGCCCTGGTAGAGAGTGCCGGTCCTTCGACACCGGTCGAAATCACCGGTCTGAACGAAGTTCCTTCTGCCGGCGACATTGTCAACGCTGTAGAAAATGAGCGCCTGGCCAAAGAACTGGTCAGCCAGCGTAAACACGATGAAAAACAGGAACAGTTCAAGTCCTATCAGAAGGTCACTCTCGACAACCTCTTCAGCCAGATTGAAGAAGGAGAAATGAAAGAACTCAACATCATTGTCAAAGCAGATGTGCAAGGTTCGGTTGAAGCTGTCAAGCAGTCCCTGGAACGCCTGTCCAACGATGAAGTACGGGTACGGGTGATTCATGGCGCTGTCGGCGCGATTTCCAAATCTGACATTATGCTGGCGAATGCTTCGAATGCGATCATCATCGGCTTCAATGTTCGTCCAGATGCGGTAGCACGGGACAGTGCAGAGGAAGAAAACGTGGAAATGCGGCTTTATCGTGTCATTTACGATGCGATTGAAGATGTTGAGCAGGCGATGAAGGGAATGCTCGCGCCTAAGACCAGAGAAGTGCAGCTTGGCCGTGCAGAGGTGCGCCAGGTTTATAAAATCAGCAACGTCGGTACCATTGCCGGATGCTATGTTCTGGAAGGTAAGGTAACCAGAAATGCACTGATCCGACTGGTGCGGGATGGCATCGTAATTGTCGAAGACCAGATCAGTTCCTTAAAACGGTTTAAGGACGATGCAAAAGAAGTGACGCATGGCTTTGAATGCGGAATCGGCCTGCAAAAATTCAATGATATTAAAACTGGTGATATTTTTGAATCTTTTATCATTGAGGAATACAGGGATTAGCCCAATTGATGGAGGTTTTTGCCAATGGCAAGTTTTAAAGCAGATCGGCTCGCGGAGGATATCCGCCATGAACTGAGCGCTATTATGCGGGATCTCAAAGATCCCCGTATTCAGGGAAAAATGCTCAGTATTGTAAAAGTTGATCTTTCCAATGATTTATCCCATGCCAAAATTTATATCAGCGATATGAAAGGAATCGACTCTGCCAAAGAGGCGGTTAAGGGCCTGGAAAGCGCTTCCGGTTTCATCCGCCGGGAGCTGCTCGGGATCCTTCGCATCCGCAAATGCCCTGAACTGAAATTTATTCCGGACGATTCCATCGAACACAGCGCATATATCAGCAAGATCATCGAAAGCATCGAATAATACTTGAAAAGAGGAGGCCTTTATTTTGAAAATATCTGCAGAAGAAGCGGCGCGTTGCCTGCGCGCTGCAGATGACGTCCTCATCCTGATGCACAGAAATCCGGACGGAGACGCGATCGGCAGCGGGCTGGCCTTATGCCATGTACTGCGGAGTCTCGGAAAAAGGGCACGTGTATTGTGTGCGGATCCATTTCCAAGATCTTTTAAGTTTCTGGAAGAAACCTACACACAAGACAGCTTTGTCCCCAAAACCATCGTTGCTGTGGATATTGCCGATCCACAGCTGTTAGGCAGCCTATCCCAATATGCTGCGCAGGTTGATCTTTGTATTGATCACCATATTTCCAATACTCTTTATGCAGAAAAAACCTATGTTGTTCCCGAAGCTTCTTCTACGGCAGAGGTTTTGATGGAAATTTTTGACCTGCTTGGCGTCTCTGTTGATCAAACCGTTGCCACATGCTTATATACCGGGATGGCAACTGACACGGGCTGCTTTAAATATGGGAATACATCTCCTCATACCCATCGGTGCGCGGCTCGCCTGATGGAGGTCGGCATACCCTATGCTGAAATCAATTATCACTTTTTTGACTGTAAATCCAAAGCCCGGCTGCTGATCGAACGTGCCGCACTTGACTCTATGGAGTTCCATTTTAACGACCGCTGCGCGCTTTTGGTGATCAGCAAACAAATGCTGGCCCAGACGGGGGCGGATGCCGCTGATTATGACGGCCTATCCGGGATGGCACGACAGGTTGAAGGAGTAGAAGTAGGGATTACGATCCGCGAACAGGAAAATGGGGAATATAAGGTCTCGCTTCGCACAGCGTTTTCGCTGGATGCGTCTGCTATCTGTAAATCTTTAGGCGGCGGCGGGCATAAACAAGCTGCCGGCTGTACGTTGAAAGGCAGTCTGGAACAGGTCAAACAGACGCTGCTTTGTGCTGTGGAAACCGCACTCACGGGAGGAAAATCTTGAACGGAATTCTTTGTATCAATAAACCCCAGGGATTTACTTCCTTTGACGTGATCGCCAAACTGCGTGGCATGACCCGAATCCGCCGGATTGGACATGCCGGTACTTTAGATCCAATGGCAACCGGCGTGCTTCCGATTTTTATCGGCGGGGCTGTCCGCGCAGTGGATTTGATGCCGGAAACCGACAAACGCTATACGGCGCTATTTCGCCTGGGAATGACAACCAACACCCAGGACATAACCGGGGAAGTTATATCCCAAACGGTTTCCCACTGCACAAAAGAGGAACTTCTCTCTGTCCTTCCCCTTTTTCAAGGAGAAATTTTACAGGTTCCGCCCATGTTTTCTGCTGTTCAGGTCAATGGACAGCGCCTCTATGATCTGGCACGGCAGGGAAAAGAGGTCAAGCGGGATCCCCGTCCGGTTTTGATTCGGGAATTAAACCTGACTGCTTTTGAGGAAGCATCCCAGACAGGAACATTGGATATCCTTTGTTCAAAAGGTACATATATCCGCACCTTATGCCACGATATTGGCGAAAAATTAGGTTGCGGCGCGGTTCTGACCGGGCTCATCCGGACCATGTCGGGGGTATTTACACTGGCAGACAGTATGACAATGGAGCAGGCGCAGCAGTTGACTCAGGAGGGAACCCTATTATCCCATTTGACGCCGGTTGACCGTGTTTTCGCCTCTCTTCCCAAAATAATTCTCTCTCCGGTTCAGACAAAAAAATTTCTCAATGGGGTACGGTTGGATCTGCATCGTATTCACAGGGAAAGCGATGCACCCGAACAAAGAATCTATGGAAATAACGGCGATTTTCTCGGCATTGCAACGCTGCAGAAGGAAACCGAGGAACTCGTCATCAAAAAACTGTTTGCCCGGTAATGTGTTTTAGGATCAAAAAATAAGGGTAAAAGGCAAATACAAACCAGAAAAGAGGGTAAAGGCATATATGCTTTTACCCTCTTTTCTATTTCTAATACATGCCCTCTGCACGACCCGCACAATGATTTATCGGGATTTGTCCTGTGCGGTTACCAGCTGGCAGAGCACATCGACCATCCGATCCATCGACTGTACCGGAATATATTCAAACCGGCCGTGAAAATTATGTCCACCGGTCGAAAGATTCGGACAGGGGAGACCCTCATACGACAGACGCGCGCCGTCTGTTCCTCCGCGAATCGGAACAATCCTGGGGACGACGCCGCAGGCCTGCATAGCCTGTTCCGCTCGTTTGACGATCTCCAGACGAGGCATTATTTTTTCTTTCATGTTATAATAAGAATCTTTGATTTGCACGGCAATCGTATTCTCTCCAAACAGGTCGTTCAGATAGGCGGCAATCTGTTGGATACGGTTTTTCTTTTCTGCAAATTTTCCACTGTCATGATCCCGGATAATATAATGCAAGACGGCTTTTTCTTCGTCGCCTTCCATTCCGCACAGATGATAAAATCCTTCATAACCCTGCGTATAGGCGGGATTTTCAAAAACAGGAAGCATGGAATGAAACTGCATACCAATCAGCAGGGCGTTTTTCATCTTTCCCTTTGCGCTGCCCGGATGGATATTGACGCCATGCACCTCGATGACCGCAGCCGCTGCATTAAAATTTTCATATTCAATTTCTCCCAGAGCGCCTCCGTCCACTGTATAAGCAAAATCTGCGCCAAATCCAGGAATATTAAACCGGTCCGCCCCCCGTCCAATTTCTTCATCTGGGGTAAAACCGATACAAATCTTTCCATGCGGCAAATCGGATTTGATGATTTGTTCAGCCGCTGTCAGGATCTCCGCAATGCCGGCCTTATCATCCGCTCCCAGCAATGTGGTGCCGTCGGTCACGATCAGATCCTGCCCAACATACGCCAATAAACTGTCAAATTCCTGCGGAGACATAAAAATTTTCTTTTCAGGATGAAGACAGATGGTTCCACCATCATAATGATGCAGGATCTGTGGATGAATCTTTTCTCCCGCGCAGGAAGGGGAGACATCCATATGGGCAATCAAGCCGATGGATGGTTGATCTTCCATCCCTTCTGTTGCCGGGATATGTCCGTAGACATATCCGTCCGCATCCATACCGGCATCGGTCATCCCCATATCCTGCATTTCCCGGACCAGCATCTGTCCCAGAACCCGCTGACCTTCTGTGGAAGGGCAGGTTTCACTGTTTTCATTTGAGGTTGTGTGTACCGCGACATATTGTAAAAAACGTTGGTACGCTCTCATATGCTCCCTCCTGTATATTTGATATAGATGGATTACGCCTGCTGCCATTGGCAGCAGGCGTTTGTCCTGATCTTGTTATCTCCTGCTTATTCTTCTGACTCATCTTCTGGGATTTCTTCCAATTCTGTCTGTTCTGTCTGTTCTGCAAACGTTGCATCTTCCTCTGCAGAAGACAAATCTTCTTCTTCACCGCCTTCAATTTCTTCAATCTGTGCGGTTTCTTCCTCTTCTTCATGTTCTGTTTTTGCAAAAGTAACGACCTGTGCGTCTTCATTCAGACGCATCACTTTAACACCAGTTGCATAACGGGACATGATACGGATATCGCTGACCCGAATCCGGATAATGACACCATCGCTGGAAATCAAAATCAGATCATTGTTTTCATCGACTGTATCCAATCCACAGACGTAGCCTTTTTCTTCTCCTGTTTTATAGTTACGGATTCCATATCCGCCGCGGGACTGGAGACGGTAATCTGTCATCAAAGAACGCCGGCCGATGCCTTTATCGGTGACGGTGATCACGGTCTGACCTTCCCGTACACAAGACATACCAACCACCTCATCATCCCCGCGCAGACGGATAGCACGCACACCGGTTGCTGAACGGGAAAGAGGCCTGAGCTGATTCTCATGGAAACGAATCGCCATTCCATTGCGCGTACCGATCAGCAGATCGTCATTTCCATTGGTCATACGAACCCAGGAAAGGACATCTCCTTCATTCAATTTGATCGCAATCAGCCCATTTTTCCGGATATTCTGATAAGCAGTCAATTCAGTCCGCTTAATAATCCCCTTTTTCGTCACCATGACCAGATACTGATCCGGATTGAAATCCCGTACCGTGATCATGGAGGTCACTTTCTCGTCCTCTTCCAGCGGTAAGAGATTGACCATATTCGCACCTTTGGATGTCCGTCCACCCTCTGGAATCTCATACCCCTTCAACTTAAACATGCGGCCTTTACTGGTAATAAACAGAAGATTGTCATGCGTTGAACAAATATACAGTTCTTTAACAAAATCTTCCTCCCGCTGTTTCATGCCGGAAATACCCCGACCACCGCGTTTTTGGGTTTTATAAACACTGGCGTTCTGTCTTTTAATATACCCATAATGGGTCAGCGTAATCACGATACCTTCATCTGGAATCAGATCTTCTACATCCATCTCTCCGCTGATAGACACAATTTCGGTCCGACGTTCATCCCCAAACTTTTTGCGGATCACATCCAGCTCATCCCGAACAATCTGTAAGATTTTTCCTTCATCTGCGAGAATGGCCTCTAATTCTCGGATTTTAATGCGCAGATTTGCCAGTTCTTCCTCGATCTTTTCCCGTTCCATCCCGGATAAACGTCCAAGCTGCATCTGCACAATCGCAGTAGCCTGGACATCATCCAAATCAAAACGTTCCATCAAGTTTATTTTACTGTCTGCGATGGATTTTGACGCCCGGATAATCCGGATCACTTCGTCAATATAATCCACAGCGATTTTCAAGCCTTCGTATATATGTTCCCGTTCCCTGGTTTTCCGCAGATCAAACTGGGTGCGTTTAATAATGATCTGTTCCTGGAATTTGATATATTCCTGTAAACATTCTTTCAGCGTCAGGATCTTAGGCTGCCCATTTACCAGAGCCAGCATGGTTACGCCGACCGTTGTCTGCATCTGGGTCAGGTTATACAGATGATTCAAGACAATCTGCGGGTTGGCATCCCGTTTTAAATCAATGACCATTCGCATGCCATCCCGGTCCGATTCATCAATCAAATCAGAAATTCCATCCAATCGCTTGTCTTTTACCAGCTCTGCAATATTTTCCAAAAGCTTTGCTTTGTTGACCATATAGGGCAACTCGGTGACCGCAATCCGAAAACGGTTGTTTTTCGTTTCTTCAATTTCAGCACGGGCACGCAGGGTAATGAGGCCCCGGCCGGTTGCATACGCCGATCGGATACCGGCCCGGCCCATAATAATGCCGGCTGTCGGGAAGTCCGGCCCTTTGATATATTCCATAATTTCCGACAGTTCTGCATCCGGATTTTCAATCAACAGGTTGATCGCATCAATCACTTCACAGAGATTATGCGGCGGAATATTGGTTGCCATACCGACAGCGATACCCGTCGATCCATTCACTAACAGATTCGGAAAACGGGAGGGAAGCATAACCGGTTCCTGCAGACGGTCATCATAGTTGGGCATATAATCAATGGTCTCTTTTTCTATATCCGTCAGCATTTCCATGGAAATTTTGCTCATCCGCGCTTCGGTATAACGATACGCAGCAGGAGGGTCTCCATCCACAGAACCAAAGTTTCCATGTCCATCAATCAGCGGATAGCGCAGGGAAAAATCCTGTGCCAGACGCACAAGGGCATCATACACAGAAGCATCACCATGCGGATGATAACTGCCCAAAACGGCTCCAACTGTATCCGCACATTTACGATAAGGTTTGTCCGGCGTGATCCCGCGTTCATACAGCGTATACAGAATACGCCTGTGTACAGGCTTCAGGCCGTCACGCACATCCGGAAGCGCACGGCCAACAATGACGGACATGGAGTAAGCCAAATAAGACTTCTTCATTTCCTTTTCAATATCAACAGGGATAATCTTTTGATCTTCTGTATACAAATAGTTCACCTTCCAAATATCCTAAAATTGTTCCATCCCGGTTATTCCGGTTATTGGTTCCAATATATCCATCTTCCCATCAACTGCTGATGGATTCTGTCCCGATCACATGGTACCGTTCATGCAGACTTTCGGACAACAGAGCCGTCAGCTGTTTTTGCAATTCTTCCTCCATACAGCGCTTAGGGAGAATATACAAACGTTCCTTTCCGACACGGATCACATACAACGCCTGATTTTCATATACATATACTTTTTCTTTGGCAAACTGAATGGTGCAGACACCGTTTTCCTGAAGAATCAGAAGCCGATCCGGATACACCTTCATACTGAAGACATGATCTTTTAATTCTGATTCCACACTCGCTGCCATCTGCTTACGGTGGCGATAGGGGGTATGCCATACAATAACAATCGTAGCCAATGCAAGCCCCAGGCAGACAAAATTCATAAACTGCGTATCCCCATTGATGATTCTGAAAGCAAATACCCCCAGAAGCAGAATCAATATGACAGTATAAATACTGTTTTTCAGCAGCATGACATGCCGCTGAAAAACCTTCAGACCCGCATACACATCTTCACCCGACAGGGTATAGGAAATCTCCAGATGTTCCACACCCTCCAGTTCCGGATCCATTTCGGAAAAATCCTCTTTCAATCCATCCAGCTGATCAAATTTTTCAGAAGGGATAAATCCGCTGTTTCGCGATTTTTTCTCCGGGGCAGCGGGCGTTGTTTCGGAAGATACTTCCTCCGGTGTTTCTGCTTCCGATACCGGCTGTTCTGCCGTTTCTTCTGTCGGATCCTGTAATTGCTTTTCCTTTTCCAACATGCAATCTCCTTTTTTCTAAATATCGAGATTTTGGACGTACTGTGCGTTTGATTCAATAAATTCGCGGCGGGGCGCAACCTTGTCTCCCATCAGAATCGTAAAGATTTCATCCGCGCGGGTTGCATCTTCCATTTCTACCTTAATAATCACGCGGTGCTCCGGACTCATGGTCGTTTCCCAAAGCTGTTCCGGGTCCATTTCTCCCAGACCTTTATAGCGCTGGATCTCCACTTTTGCGCCGTTTTCACCCGCCATTTCCTTCAAGATCTGATTTCTTTCTTCATCCGAATAGGCATATTGCACTTGTTTGCCGCGGGACAGCTTATAAAGAGGCGGCTGTGCCAAATAAATATTTCCGTTTTCAATCAAAGGACGCATAAAACGAAAGAAAAAAGTCAGCAACAGGGTACGAATATGGCTGCCATCCACATCGGCATCGGCCATAATGATCACTTTTCCATACCGCAGTTTGGAAATATCAAACTCTTCTCCGATTCCGCAGCCCAATGCCGTAATGACCGGCATCAGCTTATCATTGCCATATACCCGGTCCAAACGTGCTTTTTCAACATTCAGCATTTTTCCCCAAAGAGGAAGAATGGCCTGATAATGCCGGTCACGGCCGCTCTTTGCCGAGCCGCCTGCAGAATCTCCCTCGACGATATAAATCTCTGTATTTTCTGGATTTTTATCAATACAGTCAGCCAATTTGCCAGGCAGGGAAGCTGTTTCCAGCGCAGATTTCCGGCGGGTCAATTCTCTGGCTTTCCGCGCCGCCTCTCTGGCGCGCTGCGCACCGATCGCTTTTTCAAAAATTGGTTTGGAAACACCCGGATTTTCTTCTAAAAATGTTGTCAGGCGTTCGGTGACCAGTTTTTCGACAATCGGACGAACCTCCATATTGCCAAGTTTTGTTTTTGTCTGTCCTTCAAATTCACATTCAGTCAGCCTGACGCTGATCACAGCTGTCAATCCTTCCCGGACATCTTCACCGCTTAAATTCGCGTCATTTTCCTTTAACAGGTTGTGCCGGCGTCCGTAATCATTCAGCACACGTGTCAGCGCTGTTTTAAAGCCAATCTCATGCGTGCCGCCTTCTGTCGTATTGATATTATTGGCAAACGAAAGGAGCAGCTCATTATAACTGTCATTATACTGCATAGCGATTTCCACACTGGTTTCGCCCTGCTGATCCTTTAAATAGATCACATCCGGATGAATGACTTCCAATTTGCGGCGTTCATGAATATATTCCACAAAACTTTTGATACCGCCTTCATAATGTAACTCTTCTCTGCGCAAGGCATCCGGATTGCGCAGATCTGAAAAGATAATCTTGATTCCAGCGTTTAAAAATGCCTGTTCCCGCAGCCGAATCAACAGTTCTTCATAGTCATAGCAGATTTCACTGAAAATGCTGCTGTCGGCCTTAAATTCTACTGTTGTACCCTGGCGGGTCGTATCCCCGATAATTTTCATTTCTTCTGTATAATGCCCGCCATTTTCAAAATGCTGATAATGAATATGTTCTCCGTCGCATACGATCAGATCCAACCATTCGCTTAATGCGTTGACCACCGACGCGCCAACGCCATGCAGGCCGCCCGACACCTTATATCCGCCGCCGCCAAACTTTCCGCCGGCATGCAGCACGGTATATACAACGGTTGCCGCAGAAATTCCTTCTTTTGGATGGATTCCGGTTGGAATACCCCGGCCATTATCCGTAACACGGATAATATTGTCCGGAAGAATCGTAACATGGATTTCGGTACAAAAACCAGCCAGCGCTTCGTCAATTGCATTATCCACAATTTCATATACCAAATGATGCAGACCGCGGGGACCTGTTGTACCGATATACATGCCGGGGCGTTTACGTACCGCTTCCAGTCCTTCCAGCACCTGTATCTGGTTTTCATCATAATTCTGTGTGATATTCTTATCCAATGTGATATTCCTCCGATTCTTCTAACTGGGTATCTTCAAAATTCATATTCTCCATACTTTCCAGTCCGGAAAGTCCATCCATAAATCCTTCCCGTTTTCGTAACGTTGCCGTACTGATCTGGGAGATATAGACGATTGTCTCTCCGTTTTCAATACAAACAATAAAAGAGCGCGGCATTTCATAGGAGACATTAAAAACCCGCCCCTCTTTTTCTGCATTTTTTAAAAAACTTCTGGTATGCGGCGAAATTGATGCGTTCTCCAGATCAAATACACCGAGTACATCTTCCATACGGACAACCGTATCCTGCCCTAAATGTAAATACATCTGCATCAACTCCTTGTGATCATAAAGTCTGTTCCGTACAAATCTTTCCATCAGCCAGCATGAAAATTTTTCCTTTTCTCATCCGCAGCGTGTTTAAGACATCACAGCAGGTAATAAATACCTGGCACTGACCGATATAATTTAAAATATATTCCTGCCGGTTCTGATCCAGTTCGCTCATGACATCATCCAGAAAGATCACCGGTTGCTGACCGTTGATCTTCTCCAGCAGCCGTGCTTCCGCCAGTTTCAGAGTTAATGCGCAGCTTCTCTGCTGCCCCTGGGAAGCAAAATTTTTCACAGAAAGTCCATTAATTTTCATCTCCAGATCATCCCGATGCACACCGACACTGGTAAAGCCCTGGCGCACATCCTGTTCTCTTGCTGCACAAAGCGCTTCAAAATATTGATTGATTCTGGCATCGTCATATTTTTCTCCGATCCATTCTTCTGAAAAGACAGTGGAAATATAAGAAAGAGACAGGTCTTCCTGCCGTCTGGAAATGCCTTCATAAATTGTTTTGGAAAATTTTTGGAGTTTATGCAGATAATCCTGACGGTAAATCGTCAGAATGGTCCCCAATTTTGCCAACTGCTGGTCCCAGATATCCATCGTGTCCCGCAACGCTGCATATTGACGCAGATCCTTCAATAAAATATTGCGCTGGTTGAGCACCCGTTCATATTGAGACAGAAAATGTCCGTAATCCGGTTTGATCTGCGCAATGGCCGTATCCATAAATCTGCGCCGGATTTGCGGCGCAGATTTCACCAGGCTGATATGCTCAGGAGAAAAAACAACGGTATATATGCTCCCGGACAGGCCTGCAACACTTTCCAGCGGCACGCGGTTTAAAAACGCTTTCTTTTTCACGCCAATCCGCAGTTCTGCATCCTGGGTCCGCTCCCCATCGAAAAAAGACATGGACAACCTGCATTCTTTCTGCCCGAATGCCAGATATTCATGGTCTTTTGCTCCCCGAAAACTCCGCATACCGGAAAACAGATACATTGCTTCCAGCAGATTCGTCTTTCCCTGTGCATTCTCTCCGCAAATCACATTCATTCCAGGATCAGGATGAAACTCCATTTCTTTTAAGTTTCGAAAATGAGAACTTTGAAAACTGACAACGTACAAACTTCATTCCCCGTTCATCCTTGTCATCCGGTACTCCGTGCAGTAATGATAAAAGACGCGCCGTTTAGTTCAATGAGATCTCCCGGATATAATTTTTTCCCCCGCATCGTACAGACCTTGCCGTTTACCTGAACCATTTCTCCAAGAATCAGCTCCTTGGCATGGCCGCCGGTTTCACAAAGACCGGCCAGCTTCAAGGCCTGATCCAGTTTAATCATATCAGTATAAATCTCAATCTTTTCAGTTTCCATCTTTTAATCTCACCGGCAGGACTAAGAACAAGAAAGATTCCCCTTCTAAAGGCAACAGCTTAATCGGAGAAACAGGGCCGTTAAATTCCAGATAAATTTCATCCGCTTCTGTCGCTTTCAATGCGTCCGTCATATATTTATTGTTAAACCCGATTTTTAAGGAAGCGCCTTCCATCTGAACCGGCATCTGATCATCTACTTTACCTATGCTGCTTTCACAGAACAGAGACATCATCCCATCCGATAACTCACATTTAACCGGCGGTTTGCGTTTATCATTAATAATAATCGATACCCGGTCAATAATATCAATAAACTCCCGCGTTTTTACCCGAAGTTTGGTCGTTGCACCATCCGGAATGGTCGCATTGTAATTTAAAAATTCACCTTCCAGCAGACGGGAAATCACATAATACCCATCGATGATAAAAATAATATGCTTATTTCCAACCTGTACTGTGACCTGTGCTTCTTCTTCATCCGGCATCAACTTGCTGATTTCCTGCAGCGTACGTCCCGGAACCACGAAATTCTTTTCTCCAGAATAATCCACCGTCTCTTTTGCCAACGCAAGCCGGTATCCATCTACAGAGACAATATGGAGATTCCCATTTTTAATATCAAATAAGGATCCTGTAATCAGCGGATTCTGGTCGGTGACGGCAACAGCAAAAATCGTTTGCCGGATCATGGATTTTAAAACAGAAGAACGAATGGACAGACTTTCAGATTCATCTATTTGCGGAATATCGGGATATTCTTCTTTGGAAATGCCCAAAATGGTAAAATTCGCATTTCCAGCCGAAAGCAGGGTTAAAAGCTTTTCATCAGTGGAAATTTTAATTGTATCACTCTGCGCTTTTCGCAGAATATCACTGAAAATCCGGGCATTTAAAACAATATTACCGGATTCTTCTCCGCGAACCGGGATGGTTTTTCGAATACCAAGTTCCAGATTATAACCGGTTAGCGTTAATTCATCTCCCGTGCATTCCAGTAAAACGCCCTCTAAAGCGGTAATATTCGATCGCTGGGAAACAGCGAGGGAAATATTTGTCACCGCTTCGTTTAATGTTTTCAGATCACAAGTAAATTTCATATTATCACCTCATAGGTTGTCCGATGAAAAATGTATGTTTATGGAAAGAAAAAGCAGTTTTTAAACAACTTTTCTTTTGTTTTTTAAAAACAAGAAAGAAAAGGATAGAAAATATATCTTAAAAATAGTCGTAGTAGTAGAGGACCGGAAATTGTGGAAAATTGAAAAGAAGCGTTTGGAAAGGGATTTTTTGCCGTTTGTTTTCTAACATGAATTTTTTGAGAAAAAGTAAAAAAGTTGAAATTCAAAAAGTTATAAACGGGATTGTTGAAAACTCTGTCAAAAATGTTGAAAACTTTTTGAAAACTCGGTGTAAAACTCAGGCTTCAAAGATTTTCACAATCAGGCTGTTGAAAGAGTTGAAAGATCAATCGTTTAAAACTTTAGTTCACTTTCATATTTTTGATAATATCTTCAATGATTTCTTTATAATGCGGATCCTTTGCCATCATTTTTTCAACTTTTTGCACAGCATAAACAATGGTTGCATGATCCCGTCCGCCGAATTCTTCTCCGATGTTGGAAAGGGACATACCGGTAATTTCCCGGACAATATAAATGGCCGATTGGCGGGCGACCGAAATCTGCGAAGAACGTTTTTGAGAACGGATATCTTCGGAAGTCACAGAATAAGTGCGGGCAACTTCGCTGATAATTCGCTCAACCGTTACCGGAATTGGCTGATTATCATTGAGAATATCCCGGATGACCGTCTGTGCAGTGCTAATCGAAAGAGAAGATCCGGTTAACAGGCGATAGGCTTTGAGTTTTTTAACCGCACCTTCGAGCTGACGGATATTATTTTTCAGTTTATTGGCGATAAATTCTGCGACGTCATCGGGAATTTCAATATTGAGCAGTTCTGCTTTCCGGCGGATAATCGCAATCCTGGTTTCAAAATCTGGCGGAGAAATATCCGCGAGGATTCCCCATTCAAACCGGGTGCGAAGCCGTTCTTCCAAGGTTTTTATATCTTTTGGAGGCCGGTCAGAGGTTAATACAATCTGTTTTCCAACCTGATACAGTTCATTAAAGGTATAGAAAAATTCTTCCTGTGTACTTTCTTTTCCTGCGACAAATTGAATATCGTCCACAAGCAGTACATCCGCAGAACGGTATTTGGCATGAAAATCATGGGTGGATTTATTCGCAATCGCGGAAATCAATTCGTTGGTAAAAGTTTCTCCGTTAATATAAATGATATTTTTTCCGGGAGATATTTTTTTGAATTCATGTTGGATTGCCATTAAAAGATGGGTTTTTCCAAGCCCGCTTGGCCCGTAAATAAACAGGGGATTATACGTGCGGTCCTGTTTATTGACTACGGAGACGCAGGCCGCATAAGCAAATTTATTGGAGCTTCCGACAATAAACGTGTCAAAGGTATATTCATATTCTCCGTCGAGGTTGCTGTTGGTTTCCGGCACGGGAGCCGGACGCTCCTGTTTATCAACCTGTGGTTTGATATATTCCGAAGAGATGGTTACAGAAGGTTCATTCAACGTTTCTTCCGTAATAATATCGATCCGCACCTCAAAGCCGACCACTTCCTGAAACGCTTTGGAAATAAGATCTGTGTACTGCGACAGAATGATTTTTTTCTGAAAATTGCTTTTCACAAAAACAGTTGCGGTCTCATCATTAAAAGAATAGGGTTCCAGCGGCTTGATCCAGGTGTCGTATGCAGTGGCAGACAGTTCCTGTCTGCAGTATTCTTTCACTGCATTAAACATTTCGACAAACGATTCCATGTTGAAACTTACCTCCATCTCCTTTAGAGAGAATATATTGTTGAAAACCTGTCCAAAATAGGTGTAATTTATGTGAAAAAACTAGATGTTATGCTTTCTAATGGCTTTATTTATTATATCAAGTTTGGGCGGTTATTTCAAGGGATTTCAACAGTTTATTTGAAACAAGTTGAAAACGTTGCCTGAAAAAAAGAAAAAAATCCCGCAAGAAGGGAATAATTTAAAAAAATCACTTGACACTTTGATAGAAAATAATATATACTAATATCTTGACATGCGGGAAATTTCAGAAAAGTTTTCCGTAAAAGCGCCGGGGGAAGCTTCGGTTTTGGAAAAGGGGGGTAGAGCTATGAAAAGAACATACCAGCCGAAAAAATTACAAAGAAAAAAAGAGCATGGTTTTCTTAAAAGAATGGCCACAAAAAACGGACGCAAAGTTTTAGCTCGCAGACGTGCAAAAGGCAGAAAAGTTTTAACATATTAGTGAATGCGCTGTCAGGAGACGGGACATCCCGCCTCTTGGCAGGGTTTGTATTTTTCTGTTTGAATGGACGGTGACCACAATCTTTTGTGGTCTTTCTTTTTATTGCAATCATGCAAATCATGCACTATTGCATGATTGCAGGCAGAAGCGGACGGAGATGCAGTATAGAGATCAGGGGTTAAAGCGAAGGTATGCAGTTTCCGTCCCGGCCAGAACGATATTTTGGGATGCGCGAATATGAGAGAATGGACTTCCTTAAAGGAAAATAAGGATTTTAAACGTTTGTATTACAAAGGAAAATATAAAGTGCATCCACTTTTGGTCACATATTTGATCAAAGGCCGGTATCCGGAATGCCGCGTTGGGATCACTGCCGGAAAAAAAATAGGAAATGCCGTATGCCGCAGCCGGGTACGCCGCATCATTCGCGCGGCCTTTGACCAGATGGAAAAAAAGTTTGATTTACGGGGATATGATCTGGTCTTTGTCGCTCGCCCCGATGCGGTTGATGTCAAATCGACAGATCTGTCAAAAGTTATGGAAAAGCATTTAAAGGTTCTTCTGCCTGCGTTGGCACAAAAGGAATAAGAAAATGAAATATCTGCTGATGGGCCTCATTCGTTTATACCGCCGCCTGCTTTCGCCGCTTAAGCCTCCCTGCTGCCGGTTTTATCCGACCTGTTCTCAGTATGCGCTCCAGGCGATTGAACGGTTCGGCGCGCTCAAGGGCTCCTATCTTGCGGTCCGCCGTTTATTGCGATGCCATCCTTTTTGCCCTGGCGGCATAGATCCGGTTCCAGAGGAATTTCATATATTTCGGAAAAACATGCAAAAAAGATCCTCTGGATCGTCTCGTGCGGAATAAAATGAGGAGGAAATAAAACAGGATGAATTTGATTAACCAGATATTTGGTACGCCATTGGGGTGGATTGCCCATCTTCTATTTTTATTGGTTCGGAACTATGGCCTTGTGTTGATTCTATTTACCGTGGTGGTGCGGGTATTGCTCTTCCCGCTGGCCATTAAACAACAGAAATCAATGGCGAGAATGCAGCTTATGCAGCCCAAGCTGCAGGAACTGCAGAAAAAATATGCGAAAAATAAAGACAAGTATCAGCGGGAAATGGCCAAGCTCTATGAAGAAGAGCATTATAATCCAATGAGCGGCTGCTTGCCGATGCTGATCCAGTTTCCCATTCTTTTTGGCGTCATTGACGTTGTATACCGGCCGCTGACCCATATCCTGCGGATCGGACAAGAGACCATCGCAAAAGCCGGAGAGATCCTCATCTCCATTTCCGATACGACTGCAGCGACCAATTCCTATTTACAGGAGTTGGATATCATTAAGGCTGTCCAGGCGGATCCCAGCCGTTTCAGCGAGATTGGCCAGGAGTTTATCGATCAGATTACAAATTTTGATATGCATTTCCTGGGCATGGATTTGGGCGCAGTCCCCGGATGGAATCTCACCCCTTTGATTCTTCTCCCGATTTTTTCGGGCATCGCTTCTTTTCTGAGTATTTATGTTTCCATGAAGCTCAATTCCGCCGGTCAGGGAAATTCTCAGGTGACTGGAATGAACCGCGGGATGATGTTGATTATGCCGATTTTTTCCTTTTTCATTGCGGTCAATTATCCGATCGGCGTTGGTTTATACTGGACCGTCGGTTATGTGCTGAGTATTTTGCAGACTTTAGTGATGAAGAAATTTTACAGCCCGGAAAAAATCGCCGCAACCGTTCAAGCGCAGATGGAAGCAGAACGGGAAAAACGCCGGACCTTGAAATCTGTTGTGATTGATGAGGAAGGAGAAGAAGTCGTAACCGAACAGAAGGTTTCGCAGAAAGAGGCGGACCGCCGCCGGTTGGCAGAGGCCAGAAAGCGAATGGCGGAAAAATACGGGGAAGAATATAACGACGAAGACGAAAAAGACGAGAAACAAAAATAATCGAAAGATATTGAGAATTTCCTTGATTTGGTGTATGATAAAAGAAACTCCAGAATAAAAAGGACCCATAAAGTTTGAGAGGAGCAGAGAAATGTTACAAGAGTCAATTATGACGGCGGATACAGTCGAACAGGCCATCGCAATGGCTTGTGAAGAACTGGGGAAATCTGTGGATGAAGTACAGACAGAAGTGCTGGAAGCGCCGAAAAAAGGGCTGTTTGGCAAGCTCAAAAATCAGGCCAAGGTTCGGGTGTTTTATGAAGAAGGGGTCAGTAAACTAGCGGTTGCACAAAAATATCTCACAGACGCACTGCATGGATTGGGTCTGACCAACATACAGCAGACTGTTACAGAAGAGGAAAATTATATCCGGATTTCTCTGGAAGGAGAAAATCTGGGGGTGGCCATTGGCCGCCGTGGTGAGACGCTGGATGCTTTGCAGTACCTGGTGTCCTTGGTGGCTAACCGGAGCGGTGGAGATTATGCAAGAATTGTGATCGACAGCGGCAATTTCCGTGAGAAACGGGAAGAAACCCTGCGGGAGCTGGCAAAGAAAATTGCCGCTCAGGTTCTTCGTTCCGGCAGAAGCTCTGCGCTGGAGCCGATGAATCCGTATGAAAGAAGAATTATTCATGCGACGGTTTCGGAAATAGACGGCGTTTATTCTAAATCTGTCGGAGATGATCCCAATCGCCGCGTAATCATCGCATCAGAAAATCCCAAGAAGTCATCCTATCGGAAACCATCCGGCAATAAAAACGGAAACCGCGGCGGTCGGAACGGAAACAGAGATCGCAGGGACAACAGAGAACGCCGGAATCGCTATGACAGCAACTATGAGGCAGCAAGGCCGATTTCTACTTCGCCTGCGACCTATGATTTTGAAAAGGAATTCCTGCGGAGTGAATCCACTGCCGAAAAAGAAGTCAAGCTCTATTCCAAAATAGAAACAGAAGAATAAAATAAAAATGAAACCTTTGACAGCGAAAACGCAGGATTTCGGTGGAAAGGGAATGCCGGAAGGCGGTTCAAAGGGAGTGGTTGCACTCCCTTTTTCATTTCCGTCCGACCGGAGAAAATCGTTTCGGTGAGTGAGAAAGGAAGAAAAACAGTGGAAAAAACAATTGCGGCGATTTCCACGCCCCATGCGGTGGGCGGTATTTCTGTTATCCGGATTTCCGGCGGAGAGGCTATCCAGATTGCAGACCGGGTATTCCGCGGGGTCTCCGGTCGGAAGCTGGAGGAACATAAAGGATATACTGCAGCATATGGGCAGGTATGTTCCGGCGGTCGAATGCTGGATGAAGCCGTAGCGCTGGTTTTTCGCGCTCCCAAAAGCTATACAGGGGAAGATGTTGTCGAGCTTTCCTGTCATGGTGGATTATACAACACCAGAGAAGTTCTTCGTGCAGTACTGGATGCCGGTGCCTCTCCCGCCGGTCCGGGAGAATTCACTCGACGGGCATTTCTGCATGGAAAAATCGGCCTGACACAGGCAGAAGCCGTTGCGGAGCTCATTCAGGCCCGGAACGGCCAGGCGGTCCGGGCTGCTCTGGCCATGCGGGAAGGAAGGCTATTTGAAAAGATTACCGCGATCAAAGATTCTTTGCTGACCCTGGCCGGTCACCTGAGCGCATGGGTGGATTATCCGGAAGAGGAAATCCCTGAAATCGGACAGACCGAGATCGAGGCGGTCCTTGTCCAGGCGCTGGAAAAACTGACACAACTGCTCTGTTCCTATGACAGAGGGCGGATGCTCCGGGAAGGAGTAGATACGGTGATTGTGGGTAAACCGAATGTCGGCAAATCTACATTGATGAACCAGTTAGCCGGATTTCAGAAAAGCATTGTAACCGATATTGCGGGGACTACCCGCGATATCGTGGAAGAAATCGTTGATCTCGGGGACTTATCGCTGCGTTTGGCGGATACGGCGGGGATCCGGCAGACAGAAGACCCTGTCGAAAAGATCGGGGTGGATTTTGCAAAAAAACGGCTGCAGAGCGCGCAGCTTGTATTGGCGGTTTTTGACAGTTCGGAATCTTTGACGGAAGAAGATCTTCTCTTAATTGAGGATGTGTCTGAGCACCCCTGTATTGCAGTTGTCAATAAATCGGATCTCGAAACAAAAATGGATTTGGATTTTTTGAAAAGCCGATTTTCTTCGATGGTTTTTGTTTCGGCAAAAGAAGAGACTGGGATGGAAGAATTGCGCCGGGAAATGATACGGGTGCTGCGTTTGGGCGACCTGGACGCTTCGGCGGCGATGCTCTTTAATGAACGGCAGAGAAGCGGCGCGCAGCAGGCCGTTTCTGCATTACAGGAGGCATTGGATACGCTGCGGGCCGGTATGACGCTGGACGCGGTAACCGTATCCGTGGAATCTGCGTTGGAGTCGTTAATGGAACTGACGGGGGAAAAGGTGTCCGACCGGGTTGTCGATGAAGTGTTTTCACATTTTTGCGTAGGAAAATAGGGGGAATGGGATGTCATATTATATGGAGGATTTTGATGTTGCTGTGATTGGCGCCGGGCATGCGGGGGTGGAAGCAGCGCTTGCGTCTGCACGGTTGGGCATGAAAACGGCGCTGTTTACGCTGACGCTGGATCAGATCGCCAATATGCCCTGCAATCCCTCAATCGGCGGGACAGCTAAGGGGCATTTGGTACGGGAGATCGATGCGCTGGGCGGCGAGATGGGAAAATTTGCAGACGCGGCGATGATCCAGAGCCGGATGCTCAACCGGGGAAAAGGACCGGCCGTTCACAGCCTGCGGGCGCAGGAAGACCGGCGGAAGTACCATACGATCGTCAAACACGCGCTCGAACAGGAAGAGAATTTATACATAAAACAGGGAGAAATTGTTGCCATTCATTTGAAAGACAATGCCGTAGAAAGCGTGGAGACCCGTTTGGACGCGGTTTATCGGGTACGGGCGGCCATTATCTGCTGCGGTACCTATTTGAACGGATTGATCCATGTCGGGGAAACATCCTATGAAAGCGGACCGGATGGCACGACGGCGGCAAAGGGCCTGACGGACTCTCTGAAAGAAAAAGGGCTGACTATTCGGCGGTTTAAAACGGGGACGCCTTCCCGTGTCAACCGGCGGAGCATTGATTTTTCGGTTTTGGAGGCACAGCCGGGAGATGAGCGGATTGTCCCGTTTTCCTTTGAAACACATCGTCCGCTGGTCAATGTTGTGGATTGTTTTATTGCCTATACCAATGAAAATACCCATCAGGTCATCCGGGAAAACCTTCATCGTTCACCTCTCTATTCCGGCCGGATTGAAGGGATTGGTCCCAGATACTGTCCGAGTATTGAAGATAAGGTGGTGCGTTTTTCAGACAAACCCCGGCATCAGCTCTTTATCGAGCCGATGGGACTCGATACGGAAGAATATTACCTGCAGGGGATGTCTTCCTCTCTGCCGGAAGATGTCCAGCTTAAGTTTCTGCGAACCATTCGGGGACTGGAAGAAGTAGAAGTGATGCGCACGGCATATGCGATTGAATATGACTGCTGTGATCCCCAGGATCTGCTGCCGACGCTGGAGTTTATCCATATCCAGGGCCTTTACGGGGCCGGTCAGTTTAATGGGACTTCCGGATATGAAGAAGCGGCGGCCCAGGGCCTGGTCGCCGGGATCAATGCCGCACTGAAAATTCAGAGAAAAGAACCGCTGGTGTTGGATCGCGCCAGTTCCTATATTGGTACGCTGATTGACGATCTGGTGACAAAAGGCTGTATGGATCCGTATCGGATGATGACCTCCCGGAGCGAATACAGGCTATTGCTGCGGCAGGATAATGCCGATCAACGGCTGACCCCCATTGGGCGGGAATTGGGGCTGATTGCTGATGCGCGCTGGAACGCTTATCAGCAGAAAATGCGGGATATTGCCGCAGAACGCCGCCGGATTGTCAAGCTGAGCCTTCCGCCGACCGAAGCGTTAAACCGGATGCTGGAAACACGGGGCACGACCGCGGTAACAACCGGGGTCAGGGCAGTTGAACTGCTTCGCCGCCCCCAGATTTCCTATCAGGATCTGGCACCCTTTGATCCGACACGGCCGGAACAATCTGAAGAAGTAACCGAGCAGGTGGAAATTGAACTGAAATATGAGGGCTATATTAAACGGCAGGTCTCCCAGGTCGAAGAGATGCGCCGTTTGGAAAAAAGGCCGATTCCGGCAGATATTTCTTATGACGGAGTTTATGGACTGCGCCTTGAAGCGGTGGAGAAGCTAAAAAAAATCCGGCCGTTGAATATCGGACAGGCTTCTAGAATTTCCGGGGTCAGTCCGGCGGATATTTCGGTTCTTCTGATTTGGCTGGAACAGAACAGCGGACAGAAATCCCCAATGCAGACTGAACAGGGAGGCCGGACAGATGATTGATAAAAAATTTTTACAGGAACAGGCTGCAAAACAGGGTTTTTCGATTTCTGATGCCATGGCAGCCGACTTTGACCAATATGCAGAACTCCTGATTGACTGGAACACTCGGATGAATTTAACCGCGATCACAGATCCGGTGGGAATCGTAATCAAGCATTTTATGGATAGTTTGCTGCTACTCGACGCGCTGCAGAAAAATGCCTGCAGTTTTCCGGCAGCGGCAAAATTAATCGACGTAGGGGCCGGGGCTGGATTTCCCTCCGTGCCGGTCCGGCTGTACCGGCCGGATTTGCAGATTACTCAGCTGGACAGTCTTCAGAAGCGAGTGGTTTTTCTTCAGGCTGTTTCCGATCAGCTCGGTCTTTCAGCGCAGGTTCTCCATATGCGGGCCGAGGAAGGCGGTAAACATCCGGATCTGCGGGAAAAATTTGATTTGGCAACCGCCAGAGCGGTTGCCAATCTGCGGGAGCTTTCTGAATACTGCCTTCCGTTTGTCAAGCCCGGCGGCTATTTTGTAGCATTAAAAGGATACGATGTGGAGGAGGAATTGGCGCAGGCCGAAGCTGCGATTCGGATTTTGGGCGGACAGGTTCAGTCGGTATCGAAATATACGCTTTCTTCTGAAGCGCGGCGTTCGATTGTTATCCTGCAAAAAATATCGCAGACTCCGCCAAAATATCCCCGGATTCCTGCAAAAATTGCAAAAAATCCTTTATAACCGTTCTCTGGAAAGCGGAATTCCCTCGAAAAAACAGGTTTTTTAGAATTAGAAAATACTGGAAATTTATACTTTTTTATGCTATACTGAAACCTGAAGAAAGGGCAGGACAGGCTGTTGCCAGGTTGGACTGTATGAAATGAGGGATCGGTATGGGTGTTTTTTCAAGAAATAAAACGGTGAACAAAGTAATATTGCTGCCGGCTGACACCGTGCAGCCAAATCCTGCACAGCCCAGGGTGCACTTTGACCCCGAAGAATTGCAGGGTCTGGCGGAGAGCATCCGGGCCAACGGGATTCTCCAGCCGCTGACGGTGCGGCAGAATCTAAAAGGAGAGTATGAGTTGATATCCGGAGAACGCCGTCTGCGGGCAGCAAGGCTGATAGGACTCGAGTATGTTCCCTGCATTCTTGTGGAGACAACCGCGCAGCAGTCGGCTGTATTTGCACTGCTTGAAAATCTCCAGCGCCGGGATCTCAACTTTTTTGAGGAGGCCCGTGCACTGTCTAAGCTGATGATCGAATGGAATATTACCCAAGAGGAAATTGCGGCCCGTTTAGGGAAAGCCCAATCGACCATCGCCAATAAAATGCGTCTGCTTAAACTGACGGATACCCAACAGAAAAAAATCCTGGACGGCGGGCTGACAGAACGGCACGCCCGCGCGCTGCTCAAGATCGAGGATGAGCAGATGCGGGATAAGGCAGTCTATTATATTATCGCCAAACATATGAATGTCACCCAGGCAGAGCAGTATATTGAAGGGCTGCTCAAGGAAACAGAGGAAAAGAAAAGTGTCCGGAAGACCATTCCGGTCATTAAGGATGTGCGTTTGTTTATCAATACCATCAACAAGGCCATTGATACCATGAAAAAAGCCGGCGTAGACGCACAGGCAGAAAAAATCGAAGAGGAAAACTGTATTCGCTATATTGTCCGGATTCCTCGATAAGAGAAGATTTCCAACGGTTTCAGACAGCTTGGCTGTTTTGAACATATATGACCCATTCCCCTGGCCGAAAATGGAAGCAGAAGAGGCGGAGTATTTCCGCCTCTTCTGCTTTTTCTTAGATTCCTTAGGAAATTGGGATATCTAAGCAACCCAAGAACACACATCAGAAAGCTTTAAATGGAAGGATTATACATTTTACTCCACGCAAACCGTCATTTTGGATCCTTCCAGCGCTCGATATTGCTTTTGGAACGAAGCCCGTATGATATGAAAAATACGACTTGTCAAGGAAGGACGCGGGGACTCCCTGTTCAGGAGCGGACAGGGAATCCCATCCGAATGACAAAGTGTCCAAAGTGCCGGACAGGCATAGACCCGGAAACGGACTGCATGGAGTTTGACATGGAGAAGGGCCGTTTCTTCTTTCGTCTGATGTCCCATACAGTGAGGAATGGCGCGGCGCCGTCAGCAAAGTAGTGAAAGCTGCCACAGGTAATTTTGCGCAAAGTATGGTATAATTTTTTAAAAAAGTTTTGGAGTTGCTGTAGTATTTGCTGCTAAAATCGTAGTATACAGGTGAAGCCGGAAAGGAGGCGTTGTAATGATAGATGATGAAAAAATCATAGAACTGTTTTTCGAACGTTCAGAACAGGCTATACAGGAGCTGGATAATAAATACGGAAAAGTTTTTCGTAACCTTTCGTACAACATTGTGGGCAACAGGCAGGACGCGGAGGAGTGCGTCAACGATGCATATCTTGGCGCATGGAATGCCATTCCACCAACAAGGCCTGACCCTCTGCTGTCCTACATCCTGAAGATTGTTCGGAACATTTCACTGAAAATCTATTGGAAAAAGGAAGCAGCCAAACGAGGTAGCCACTATACGATTGCCCTGGAGGAAATTGAAGCTTGTATCGCAGAGCAAAAAACCGTTGAAGATGAAATTGGAGCCAGAGAGTTAGCCCGTATCATGGAGGATTTTTTGGATACGCTGACTCTCGAAAACCGCGTTATCTTTATGCGCCGCTATTGGTTTTCCGATAGCTACAAGGACATTGCTGAGATTGTAGGGCTTTCGGAGAAAAACGTCTCTGTCCGGCTGACCCGTATCCGTGAAAAAATGAGGCAATACTTAATGGAAAGAGAGGTATTTATATGAATACAAAGAAGTTTTCCGACGCGATGAGCGAACTTGACACAAAATATATTGATGAAGTGATTGGGTACAAAAAAAAGAAAGAACAAAAGCCGGTTTGGGTTAAATGGGGAGCTGTGGCGGCCTGCTTATGTTTAATGGTTGTCGGCGGAATAATGTTTGCACAAAACAGTGGAAATATTGTTCCTAACCCTAATCCTGTACAGATACCAAATCCGATGATCCCTGTTACATCTGTTGAAGAGATGGAGAAATATCTTGATTTTGATGTTCCTGTTTTGGATAAGGAAGTGGAGTCCTATTATGTTCTTGTTGAGAACAGTTATCCCACGATGGGGCAGATAAATTATACAGATGGCTCGAATTTTCGTATGCAATATGGAAGCGGAGATATTAGCGGCATTCATGGCGGTACATTAGAGGAAAGTGAAGACATTGAGGGCGTAAAGGTCGAATATTATCAATACACAGATACCACCTATGCTATTTGGGAACAGAATGGATTTACTTTCAGCTATGTATATACCAATGACGGTAGTGCAGATATAGAAACCATCATTCAGCAATTTAAGTAAGCTTTCCTGTAATTCTATAACTGAATAACTTGCACAAAGAGCAGTTGTTTTAAGATTGAAACAGCTGCTCTTTTCTTTCGCCTACAAGCAGAAAGGAGCGACTATGCATGACAAAACCAAAAGGGAAAAATTTTGGTCAGAAGGGGGAGGGGTATTCTTGTCTGGAAATTAATAGCATATAAAAAGGTTTTTAGAGAAGCAAAAATGTTTCACGTGAAACATTTTTCTGAATTTCTGTAAAAGTCCTTTTAAACCAAAACCAAATATGCTATAATAAAAAACAATACAGGATGAATTTGCTGCAATTTCGTGGAATGGGCTTAACCCTGGGTCGGTGAGGCTATGATTAGAGGATACAGAAAGGCGGGACAACCATTCATGAGTAAGGTCATTGCAGTCGCCAATCAGAAAGGCGGCGTTGGAAAAACAACCACAGCGGTTAATGTTACGGCGGCGCTGGGAGCACAAAAGAAACGGGTGCTGCTGGTCGATCTGGATCCGCAGGGAAATGCAACCAGCGGCATGGGGATCGTAAAAAAACAGACCAAACGGACCTCTTATCATCTGCTGATCGGTTCGGCACAGCCATCTGAGACGGTGATTCATACACCTTTTCAAAATGTAGATATTATTCCGGGTGGAATGGAATTGGCCGGTGCAGAAATCGAAATGATCGATATGGAGGACCGGGTTTACAGGCTGAAAAAGGAACTTGCTTTTTTAAAAGGGGATTACGATTTTGTAATCATTGACTGCCCGCCTTCTCTGGGACTTTTGACGCTGAATGCTTTTACGGGAGCGGATACGCTTTTGGTTCCAATTCAGTGCGAATACTATGCGCTGGAGGGGCTGTCCCAGCTGATGGCTACAGTCCGGCAGGTCAAACATTTGTATAATTCGCTGATTGAACTGGAAGGCGTATTGCTGACCATGTACGATGGACGTCTCAATCTGACCATGCAGGTGGTCAATGAAGTAAAGAAGTTCTTCCCGCAAAAAGTTTATAAAACGGTGATCCCGCGAACTGTGCGGATTTCCGAAGCGCCCAGTTATGGACAGCCGATCCTTTACTATGACCGGAATTCCAAAGGTGCGCAAGCATATGACGATCTTGCAAAAGAAATCATCAAAGCCAATAAAAATTTCAAAGAAGCATAGGAGGAAGAATCATGGCAAAAAAAGGCGGTTTAGGGAAAGGACTCAATGCTTTATTTGAAGATAACAGCACGCAGACATCCGACACTGTACGAATGGTACGGCTGTCCGAGATTGAGCCGAATCGTGAGCAGCCCCGGAAAGATTTCGATGAGGAAGCTTTGGCACAGCTGGCTGATTCGATTCGGGAACAGGGGGTTATTCAACCTTTGATTGTCCGTCTGCTTCCGGGAGGAACATATCAGATTGTCGCGGGAGAGCGTCGTTGGCGGGCCTCGCGGATGTTGGGGCTGGAGGAAGTGCCCGTTCTGATACGGGATTTGAACGACCAGGAGACTGCAGAAATCGCTCTGATTGAAAATTTGCAGCGGGAAGATTTAAATCCGATGGAGGAAGCTTGGGGATATCGCGAACTGATGGAACGGTTTGGGCTGACACAAGAGGATATTTCCAAGCGGGTTGGCAAATCTCGTCCGGCTGTTGCCAATGCGCTGCGGTTGTTGCATCTTCCGGAGGAGGTATCCCGAATGGTGCGGACAGGTGCCATTTCTTCCGGCCATGCCCGTGCTGCACTTGCCGCCGGAGAAGAGGCAGAGGTTTTGCGTTGGGCCAAAACGGCTGCAGAAAAAGGTTGGAGTGTTCGGGAACTGGAAAAAGCGGTTAAGGCAGAAAAAACCGCAGGCAGCCGTCAGACCCGAATGCGTATGACGCGGCGGGACAGCTTCTATGATGAAATGGAACTGGCGTTAAAAGAAGAACTTCACCGGAAGGTTAAGATTGATATGCAGGAAAATAAGGGAACAATTACTATAGAGTTTTACAGCCGTGAGGAATTGACGGATCTTGCGCAGCGTTTAACCTCTGAATAAGCAGCGAAGGCGGCAGGTAATCCTGCCGCCTGTTATTTCTATTATATGGCGCCGCTAGTGGGAAATATCTTTTCTTTAACATTTGCGGAGGATCTGCCGATACGAAGATACAGACCTGTTTGCAATATCCGGCCAGGTTGGCAGTTAATTTTTGCAGCATACCAAAATGTTTCACGTGAAACATTTTGGTATGAGAGGAGGAGAAATGAAAATGAAAGAAGAAAAAGGCGTATTTTCAACCAGACTTCGGACCGATTTTGGAGAATGTGATTTTTTGAAGCGGCTGAAAATTTCTGCTGTTTTAAAATATTTGGCAGAGACATCCGGGCTTGATTATGCCCAAAAAGGATATCCCCATCGATGTTTGCTTGAAAAAGGAGAGGTGTTCCTCCTGACAAGGATCTCCTGCCGTTTTCACAAAGATGTTGGAGAGGAACAACCGCTTTGTGTGACCACCTTTGAGGTCGGTACCAAGGGTGCGCTCTTTTATCGGGATTTTGAAATTTTTACGGAGTCCGGAGAAAAAGCCATTTCTGCCCGGACTGCCTGGGTGCTTTGCGATCCGGTATCCCGGAAAATTCTTGCCCCCGGCAGTTTTGAGCGGAAGATTGGAGGAGAAGTCTCCAGGCGCGCAGATGCACCGGAGCCTAAAAAACTGCATTTGCCGGATCATATGCAGCCTGCGCTGCAATATACAGTCCGCTACTCTGATCTGGACGGGAACGGACATCTGTATAACGCCCGGTATGCGGACATTGCTGCGGATGCGCTGCCATTTGATTTATGGAAAAAATCCAGCGTGCGGGAATTTGAAATTAATTTTCAGGCGGAAGCAAAAGAAGGGGACATACTCACGGTGGATACAGCGGATACGGCGTGGTCTGCAGAGGGCCAAAAAGAGGTATTTGTTTTCGGAAAAATAGGGGAGACAGAAAGTTTTCGTTGCCGGTTTAGTTTTTCCAGTCTTTCCAGCCCATCGATGGATCAAGCGGAAGCATAATAAGGATAAGAAACGCACCCGGATGCAGAAGGAAGAGATCATTTTTGTTAAAAAGGAAAGGTGCATGATTGATCAGATGTTGCCGAACGCCAGATATTCTGATTCATGAAAATAACGATCCTGTCCATCTGTCCATGGCCATACATGAATCAGCGGGACGGACAGGCATCCATTCACAAGATGGACCTGCACAATGCACAAAGAAACCTCCATCCTGGAAATTGGCGTCAAAACAGACTGGCTTTTGCGTTTTGTGAAATTGATATTTCACCCAAAACAATAGAAAAATTAAAGAAAATCTGAAAAACATACGGCATGTTTCACTGGTCTGCGACGCTTTTCCAACGTATCATTTTGACGTTTGTTTGCTGTGATTTCTCCTTCTTGAAGGTCTATCCATATCGGATAAGCAGGTCGCTGTCCATAAAATGGCCAGACTGCTTTGCTCCGGCGTAAAATTTGTTTTGTCGATGGATAAAAGCCCTTTATCTTTTATGTAATTTTGCCCTTATGACTGTTTAAAACAAGGGTAACATAGTGTGAAGTCATATAAAGGGATAAGGCGGACAGATGCGATAAATCTTTTGTTTTCAAGGCGTTTGGAGAATTTTATTAAAACTTTATGAGGTGTGATAAAAACCTGTAAAATGTTGTTTTTACAACTGGAATCTGTTGCCTAATCCGCAAGATGATATTTTTGAGATTCTGTTCTCATTAATTTCTTTCGATTTACCAAATCCTCTCTTGCTTTTGGAAAAGCATTCGGATTGAATACTCCAGCTTCTTTTAATGTTTTAGCACTTTCTTTCGATATTGCTCCGCAATCTCTAAATTTTTCTAGAATCATTTTCTGACTTAACATCAATGCGGGAAAACCAAACATTTCAACCGCTCCTTCTATTCAGCGAATTTCGATTTATCGGATTTCCCGTAACGCGTCTGATTGCATTGCTTCAAAGCGCTTGGTAAAATCACCGGAACCTGTCTTCAGCAATACTGTGGTAAAGGGACTAAAAATCAGGACGGATATACTGGCATACGCTTAATCAGAGCAAAGTTTATCCCGACACGCCCGGCACCATCATTTTTTCATCAGCAGAACAGACATAAGATCATAGATTGCAATCAAACAGGAATACGTATATATTTACGTGCGTTACTCCTTGTATGGTCTGGTCGGTTTCGGATGACAAAACCTGTATGGTCCTAAACGGATCGGAATCCTAGCGGGGAAATCAGAAACGCCGGTTATGGGTTGAATTTTGATATCCAGGCATGAGAACCTTATGTTAAAACAATGCGCGGGGTATCGCTCCGAAAGAGAATCTCCACCTTTTACAGGATTTTAAAACTGCAGGGAGGGATGGTCAGCGCCTGTTCGATTCCTTCGGAAGGGGACAGGGAAAGAGAACGGGATGTTTCCGAAAGATTGACGCCAATGAGTGTTTTATATTCGCCGTCTTGACGCAGATAGGCGATACAGTCCGGTTCGGCACAGAGAAACCGGATGGAGCCTCTGGCCAGTGCGGGACTGTTCCGGCGCAGGGAAGAAAGCTCTGCGGTAAAGCGCAGGAGTTCCTGATCTGGATGCCCCCAGGGGTAACATGCCCGGTTGAATGGATCCCGATACCCCTGCATCCCTGCTTCATCACCGTAATAAATACAGGGGATACCCGGAAGGGTAAACTGTAACGCCATAGCGATTTTAAGAAGCTGTACCCCTCTTTTGTACTGCGCTTTGGTCAGCACATGGTGCGATTGCCAGCTGCGGTCTTTCCCCGTTCCGTCTTCTCCAGCCAGCATGGTGAGGATTCGTTCTGTATCATGCGTACTCAGACTGTTCATGGCTATATGCAGGGATTCCTGCGGATAGTTTTCTACGATCCCCAGAATCCAATTGGCGAAATATGCCCCGTCCCGGTTCTGGAAAAAGGTTAAAATAGCATCCCGGAAAGGATAATTCATGGTGGAGTCCAGCTCACTTCCGAGCAGATAACGGCGTTTTACGCCGTAGCTCTCTTTATTAGAAGCGTCCTCCCAGACCTCTCCGATCAGCAGGTTTTCAGGATGATGGGCCTTGACTGTGGCACGAATCCTTTCAATAAAGGCATCGGGTAATTCGTCCGCAACATCCAGACGGAATCCTGCTGCACCGCGGTCCAGCCAATAACGGAGCACACCGTTTTCTCCACAGATAAACTCTATATAAGAAGGGTCGTTTTTGTTCAGTTCAGGCAGGGTTTCAAAACCCCACCAGGTTTTGTATTCCTGCGGATACTTTATAAAATTGTACCACGGCCTATATTGGCTTTCCGGATCCTGATATGCGCCACTATGCGTCCCGTAACGCCCAGTTTTATTAAAATACAGACTGTCGCTGCCGGTATGGCTGAACACGCCGTCCAGAATGATTCGAATCCCAAAGCTTCTGGCCGTCCGGCAGAGTTCGATAAAATCCTCTTCTGTTCCCAGCAGAGGATCAATTTTTTTATAATCCGCCGTATTATATCGGTGGTTGGAGTGGGCTTCAAAAATAGGATTCAAATACAAAAGCGAAACACCCAGGCTTTGCAGATAAGGGAGTTTTTCCTGAATGCCTTTTAAATTCCCGCCAAAATAGTCGTTATTGAGCACTTTGCCCTCCGGTGTGGGCAGAAAAAAGGGCATGCCGCCCCAGTCCGACCGAAGAATCCGGTCGGCAGGCAGCGCCGGACAGGCCGAGCCGCCACAGAAAAAACGGTCAGGGAAAATCTGGTACATAACACTGCCTTTAATCTCCGGTGTTCGAAAGTCCTGCGCATACACGGTCAACTGGTAAGGCGGACGGGCGGTATCTGCGGACAGGACACCCGTATGGTCGTTAGAGCATCGAATAAAATAGAGCTGGTCATTCTGTTTGATTTGGAAAAAATAGTAATACAGTCCAGAAGATTCTGGCGTATAATGAACCCGGAAGAGATAGCCCTCTGCATCTTCGCCGGCCGGTTCCATGGGCAGGTAAGCCGGGACCTCATCGACCACCGAAATCACCAGTTCTGCCTGTGCATTTGGGTACTGCCGGGAAATCCATATGGTGAAGATGATTTCTGTGCCGCAGGATACGGCGCCGAAAGGCGTTTTATAAAACGAATCCCGACTGGAATAATTTGGACGCATACAAGACCTCCTGTCATTGATTCCGCAGCCAAATGCAGGATGTGCGAACGATTGCATTTTTATCCGGCTGCATTTAAAATGGATGTCCGGAGAACGCAGGTGTGCGGGGATAATAAGGTCACAAGATCTTTTCCCTGTTGCAGGGAGATTAAGAACAACTCGAGTCAGTGGAATCGGCCTGGGTGTATTTGCGCTTTTCCTACGGCAGGGGGATTAAGAACAGCTGGAGTCAGCAGAATCCACCTGGGCGTATTCGCACTTTTCCTGCGGCAGAGAGGTTAAGAACAGCTTGAGTCAACGGAGTCGGCTTGGGCGTATTCGCACTTTTCCTGCGGCAGGGAGGTTAAGCACAGCTGGAGTCAGTGGAATCGGCTTGAGCGTATTCACGTTTTTCCTGCGGCAGGGAGTTCAGAGCAGCTGGAGTCAGTGGAATTGGCTTGGGCGCATTCGCGCTTTTCCTGCGGCAGGGAGTTCAGAACAGCTGGAGCCAACGGAATCGGCTTGGGCGTATTCGCACTTTTCCTGCGACAGGGAGTTTAGAGCAGCTGGAGTCAGCAGAATCCACTTGGGCGTATTCGCGTTTTTCCTGCGGCAGGGAGTTCAGAACAGCTGGAGCCAACGGAATCGGCCTGGGCGTATTCGCACTTTTCCTGCGGCAGGGAGTTCAGAGCAGCTGGAGTCAGTGGAATCGGCTTGGGCGTATTGGCGCTTTTCCTGCGGCAGGGGGATTAAGAGCAGCTTGAGTCAGCAGAATCCACCTGGGCATATTCACGCTTTTCCTGCTCTGCCTGGCGAAACGCCCGTCGAATCAGGGCAAAGAAGAGAATGCCGATGACAGCACCGACCGTTACATCTGAAAGAAAATGGGCGCCGGCGATCATCCGGGAAAGGGCGACGGCCCCTGTATACAGGAAGGCAATCCAGAAAAACAGAAGCTCTTTTTTCTGTAATTTCGGGAAAAAGTCGCCGAGTGCTGCCAGAACAAATACAGAGGAAGCCGAGGCCGTATGCCCGGAAGGAAAAGACTGGTGCCCCGTGATTCCCTGTGGCAGAAACCAGAAAGAAAAAGAAGAAAAATCCCCGTCAGCCAGCATGGTCCGAAATCGGGCCCGTCCCCAAAAGGTTTTGAGCAGGCTGACCGTCACCAGAGTCAACAGCAGGACGGCCAGGGCAAAGCTGGCAAATCTCCGCAGTTTCTCCAACGTATCCTGCGGGATCCGGATGGCGGCAAACACACCACAAATTGTACAGAGGACACTGATCAGAAGCGCGGTATGCTGTGGAAATCCCAGCAATTCAGTCAGCAGGATCAGCCATCCGGCAATACCCAGAATAAAAAGAAGGGCCAGAATCCCTGCCTTAAATTGGCGGCTGGAGGTTTTATATTGCCAGGCAAAAAGAATCGCGGCGGCAAACGGCGGAATACAATAGGCCGGTAAGCCGCCATAGGCTTCCATGAACCGGGCAAACAGATTTTCAGGATGACAGAGGGCGTGGCTGATTTCCAGATCCCAGAAGCTGGCCAGAATCAGCAACAGAGCAGCGGCGCCAGCCAGACAGCCATACAGCAGAGCGGGACGCTTGATCATCAGAGAGATACCTCCTTCAGACATAGATGATAACCCGGTACAACAAGGACCAGAAAAGTTTTACAGGTGCCAGATATTTTGTGCATATTCTCTGACAGCCCGGTCGGCTGAGAAGATCCCGGCACCCGCAATATTATGCAGCGACATGCGGTTCCACTGCTCCGGATTTCTGTACACGGCGCTGACCCGCTTCTGGACGGCCCGGTATGCATCAAAGTCCGCCAACACCATATAGGGATCCGTATTGATGAGGGAGTTGGCCAGATCGTCAAACTGTGCGCCGTTGATGCCGCTCCGAAGCAGATCGACAGCCCGGTGGATGACCGGATTGCTTTCATAGAATTTCCGGGGCTGATAACCCGGCTGCGTTTGCTTGACCTCTTCTGCCGTCATTCCAAAGATAAACATGTTTTCCATACCGGCGGCTTCGCCAATTTCAATGTTCGCTCCGTCCAGGGTGCCGACTGTCAAGGCACCATTGAGCATCAATTTCATGTTTCCTGTGCCGCTGGCCTCTTTTCCTGCCAGGGAAATCTGTTCGCTGACCTCGCTGGCCGGCATCAACAGTTCCGACAGCGTGACCTTATAGTCTTCCAGATAGACAACCGAGAGTTTTTCTGCAATCTGAGGATTTTTCTTGATCTCTTCCGACAGCATACACAGAAGTTTGATAATCTGTTTGGCCAGGAAATAACCGGAGGCAGCTTTTGCGCCGAAAATATAGGTTTTGGGGACAAAATCCGCCTGCGGATTTTCCCGCAGGTACAGATATTCGCTGATGATATTCAGCGCGTTGAGGTGCTGCCGCTTATATTCATGCAGCCGTTTGACCTGGACGTCAAAGATAGACGCAGGATTGATGGTTTGCCCGGTGGTCTTATATACATAATTGGCAAAATTTTCTTTATTTTCTTTTTTAGACGCCTCCAGCCTTTCCAGCACCCCAGAGTCATGGGCAAAGGCACGGAATTTTTCTAATTCCTCAGAATGGGTCAGGAAACCGTCTCCGATGGTTTCACAGAGCAGTCTGGTCAAGGAGGGATTCGACTGGCTTAACCACCGGCGGTAGGCGATACCGTTGGTGACATTCTGAAACTTTTCCGGGGTGTACAGATAAAAATTGTGAAAGACATCGTCTTTGATAATTTGACTGTGCAGTTTGGAGACGCCGTTTACGCTGTGGCAGGCGCAGACACAAAGATGCGCCATCCGGATGGTATTAGGCCAGAGAATGGCCATTTCGCCCACCTTGGGACTCCCGTCTCCAAAAAATTCGTATAGCTGGCTGCAAAACCGGCGGTTGATTTCACAAATGATCTGGTAAATTCTAGGAAGAAGCTCCTTGAATAATTGTTCGTCCCATACCTCCAGCGCTTCTGCCAGCACGGTATGGTTGGTATAAGAAAAAATACGGGTCACCATCTCCCACGCCGTCTCCCAGGAGTACCCACAGTCGTCCAACAGGATCCGCATCAATTCCGGGATCGCCAGGGTTGGATGGGTATCGTTGATATGGATCGATACCTTTTCGGCCAGATTGTCCAGTTGGCCATACTCATTCATATGCCGGCTGACAATGTCGCTGACCGACGCGGCACAGAGAAAATATTGCTGCCGCAGCCGCAGCCGCTTTCCTTCCGTATGGTTGTCATTCGGGTAAAGGACTTTGGAAATCGCTTCTGCCGTGGCAATCTGCTGGGTGGCTGATACATAATCCCCGCGATTAAAGCTTTCCATATCAAAAGAGGGGCTTTCCGCCCGCCAGAGCCGCAGAACTGACACCGCTTCGGAATTGTATCCGGAAACATACAGGTCATATGGCACGGCCTTGACAACCGTTGCATTGCGATGGGTGACAAAATGATGGTTATCCATCCAGGTTTCGTCAATTTGTCCGCCAAAAGTGACGTTGACCGAACGCTGGGGGAGCGCCCGCAGCCAGACCTTTCCACCCGGCAGCCAGTTGTCCGGCAGTTCAGTCTGCCAGCCGTCTACAATTTTCTGCTTAAAAATACCATATTCATATAAAATCGAGTATCCGTAGGCATTATAACCGTTTTTGGCCATGCCGTCCAGATAACAGGCGGCCAGCCGCCCCAGCCCGCCGTTGCCAAGGCCGGCATCCGGCTCGCAGTCATACACTGAGGACATGGAGACCCCGTATTCCGCCAGCAGGTTTTCAATTGCCTGGGCGTATCCCAGATTGTACAGGGCGGTTTTCAGAGAACGCCCCATTAAAAATTCCATGCTCAGATAATTGATTTCTTTGGCGCCCGTGGACTTGGCATGGGCATAAAAGGTATCGTGTTTTTCTTCCAGAAGGTTGCTGATGATCTGCGACAGGGCAAAATAAAAATTTTCAGGGGTTGCGTTTTCAGGCGTTACGTCGAATTCCTTATGCAATGTTTCTGTTACAAGCATTTTCAGCTGTGCCGGCGTATAATTTGTCACCATAGAAAAACCTCCATCTCCCGGCCGGGAATCTGTTCCAATATACAATCAATAATTATATGCCCAATTATATGCCTAAAACGCAAGGTTTTAAAGGGATTTTACAAAGATTTTTCAAAAAATTTTTCTGTTGGCAAACAAAAGGTTGGTTTTTTCTGCAAAATATACTATAATAGGATCATAGAATGGAGAAAATATACACGCCGTGCAGAACGGCGTGCCAAACCATTGAAAATAAGGAGAGACGACCATGCAGTTAAACCGAGTCGAGATTACCATATGCGGAAAAAAATACCCGCTTAGCACGTCGGAGAATCCGGAATATGTAAAAGAACTGGCGCGTCAGCTGGAGGATCGGATCAACCGAATGATGCAGACCAGCGATATGATGACCATTTCCACTGCAACCGTACTGGTGGCGCTGGATATTCTGGACGAGAGCCTTACTACAAATTCCAATATCGATAATATACGCACCCAGATCAAAACCTATGTGGAAGAAGCGGCCAACGCGCGTAACGAGGCCAGCGAATGTAAAAAAGAACTCGAAGAGGCAAAACGGAAAATAGCCCAGATGGAAACCGACATGCAGCTTTTGAATTTGCAGAAAAAAGTCGATACCGGCATCTGATGGGAAGGGAACGGAAAGGCGTGGAGATTTTAGCACCAGCCGGATATATTGACAGCGTTCATGCAGCTGTGGACTGCGGAGCGGACAGCGTATATCTGGGATTAAAAAAATTCAGCGCGCGAAGAAATGCGCGTAATTTTGATGAAAGTATGTTGCAGGAGGCGGTTTCCTATTGCCATGAGGCGGGTGTGCGGGTCTATCTGACTCTGAATACGCTGATCTTTGATGAGGAGATCCCGGAGTTTTTGGAGACAGCCCAGATCGCCTGCCGCGCTGGTGTGGATGCGGTCATTGTCCAGGACCTGGGGGCAGCGGCCATTCTGCGGGAAGCTGCGCCGGAACTGCGGCTCCATGCTTCAACACAGATGTCGGTTCATACCCCGCGTGGGGCGCAATTGCTGGAAAGACTGGGCTTTTCCCGTGTCGTTTTAGCCAGAGAAATGTCTTTGGCGCAGATCGCAGAAGTATCCCGTTCTGTTTCAATAGAAACCGAAGTGTTTATCCACGGCGCCCTTTGTATGTGTATGTCAGGCCAGTGCTATCTGAGCGCGATGCTGGGTGGACGAAGCGCGAATCGGGGGTTGTGCGCACAGCCCTGCCGGCTGCCGTTTCATTCGGATCGGGGTGCAGGACATGCTTTATCCCTGAAGGACCTTTGTGCGGTGGGAAGGATTCATGAACTGGAACAGGCTGGGGTCACCTCGGTTAAAATTGAGGGGCGGATGAAGCGGCCGGAGTATGTTGCGGTTGCCGTGGATGCCTGCTGCCGGGCCAGGGCAGGGGAGACGCTGGATATGGAAACATTACAATCTGTATTTTCAAGAAGCGGATTTACCGATAGTTATCTAGATGGCAGGACAGGACCGGAAATGTTTGGCATTCGGGACAGAGAGGATGTTATCAAAGCGGACGGCAAATTGCTCAAACGTCTGAATGCCATGTATCATCAGCCTCTGCAGCGGGTGCGGGTCGCTGGCACGGCCACTCTGCGCAGGGGAGAGCCGGCGCGTTTTGTGCTGACGGATTTTGAGGGGCATCGGGCAGAGGCGGAAGGGGAGGTGCCGCAGGAAGCGCGGACCTGTCCGGCAACGCTGGCGACGGCCTACGCTTCTTTTTCGAAAATGGGCGGTACTCATTACCGGCTGGAGCAGGAGAATTTTTCGGCTGTGATTGACGAGGGGGTTATGCTGCCTCTGGCCGCGTTGAATCTCCTGCGCCGTCAGGCATGCGCGGAGTTAAGCAGGCAGCGGGGCGCCATCCGGCCAAAAGAATATCATATGGTTTCTTTTCCGCCGCATCGCCCAAGAATTCGTCCTGCCTTAAAATTGCGCGCATTTTTTTCCAAATATGCGCAGATTCCATTTAACAAAACGAATGTTTTTGAGCAAATTATACTCCCTGTAGAACAGGTTTTAGAAAATATGGAGGAGATCGGTTCCAGAAAAGAACTGAAAGAAAGAGTGGTTCTGCAGCCGCCCCGCGCCATGTTTGGTTGCGAGCAGGCCGTGATGGAGCAGCTGAAGCAGCTGGCGGCAGCCGGATACCGCAAACTTTTTGCTATGAACCTGGCGCATGTCGAAATGGGACAGGCACTGGGGATGGAGATTTACGGAGGCTTTGGGCTTAATATCACCAATTCCTTTGCGCTGCAGCAACTGGCCGGGCTCGGCGTGAAAGATACGGTGCTTTCCATTGAGATGAAGGTTTACCAGATCAATCAGATTGCCGATCTGATCCCGGTCGGGGCTGTCATTTATGGGCATTTGCCCCTGATGCTGATGCGGAATTGCCCGATTCGCGGGCAGGGATCCGCAGGTTGTTCAGATTGTACAGCCAAAAGAACCGGGCGGCTGCCGGCTCTGACCGACCGGAAAGGAAAGAAATTTCTGGTTCGGTGCGAGGGCAATGGCGGCTGTACGGAACTCCTAAACCCCAATGCACTGTATATGGCGGATCAGCTGGACGGGTTTGAAAAACTGGGATTTGGGCTGCTTTTGTTTACAACAGAAAACCAGCAAAAGTGCGCGGAAGTCATTGAAAGCCATATACGAAAAGTAGAAAAAAGATCAGATATTACGAGAGGTTTATTTTATAGAGGGGTTTTGTAGGCGAACAGGCCACTGATAAACGAATTTTTTTAAGCGCTTCTTTTGTGAATGAGGCTTGTGTCATGGATGGATTCGCTGCCGGCAGGGCTATGGGAGACAGCGGCGCGCAGCCAGACGGCCGTATTCTGGTTCGGACTGGGAATTGCGACTGAAGGACTGAAAATCTGGGCAGAATCCAGAAGCAGAGTTAGATAAAACGTTATATCATAAATAGAAAATACGGAGCGTATAAATGTATCAGATCAGAGTAAAGAGATTAACAGACACGGCTTGCCTGCCGGTCCGCGCGACTGCTGGCAGCGCGGGATATGACCTTTATGCGGATATCCCAAAACCATGGACCATCCATCCAGGGGAAACCCTGCTGATTCCGACGGGAATTGCATTGGAGATCCCTGACCCGGGATACGGCGCATTTATTTTTGCCCGGAGCGGACTTTCTGTCCGTGCAGGCATCTGTTTGGCAAACGGAGTGGGGGTGATCGACAGCGACTACCGGGGAGAGATTCAAGTAGCGGTCTGCAACCGGTCCCAGCAGGACTATTCTTTTTCTCCGCAGGAACGGATCGCGCAGATGGTTTTTCTGCCGGTGGCGCTGCCGTTGTTGACCGATGCAGAAGACCTGGAGGAAACCGTGCGCGGTGCGGGCGGTTTTGGCAGCACAGGCCGGGACTGATGACAGGAGCAAAAAAGCAAAAACACAGGGGGCGCCCCTTCCGGACAGGTCCCAAAAGAGGATTGTTTTCCCGTATTTTTCAGCAGGTTTCTATGCCCGGCATAGATTTTCGTCAATTTTTTCAAAAAAATCTTAAGAAATCCGAAATTTTATAAAAATATAGTTGAGAAACAGGGGAAAATCGGTTATACTAAAAACGGATAAACAGGCCTGTATGGGGGCGGCACAGAAGCGGTGCAAATCCTGCCAGGCCAAAAAAGAATAGAATTGTCACAGGCTTTCCGATGAGGCCGGAGACAAACAAAAGGAGCAAAAGGAATGGGCGCATTTTCAAAAGATATCGGAATAGACCTGGGCACAGCGAACACCCTGGTCTTTATGAAAGGAAAAGGAATTATTATTCGGGAACCCTCTGTTGTAGCGATTGATAATCGGACCGAACGAGTTCGCTGCGTTGGGCAGGAGGCTAAGGACGTGATCGGACGTACGCCCGGCTCGATTGTTGCCGTCCGGCCTTTGAAAGACGGGGTCATTGCAAATTTTGACGTAACAACCAGCATGCTGCAGGCTTTCATTAAAAAGGCGCTGAAAGGGATGCCGTTTGCAAAGCCGCGGGTGGTCATCTGCATTCCTTCCGGCGTTACACCCGTAGAACGGCGTGCGGTCAAGGAGTCCGCAGAACAGGCGGGCGCTAAACGGGTTTCGATTATCGAAGAGCCGATGGCAGCGGCAATCGGCGCCGGGCTGCCGGTTGCGGAACCCACCGGGAATATGGTCGTAGATATCGGCGGCGGCACCAGCGAAGTGGCGGTCATTTCTCTGGGCGGTATTGTGGCCGCAAAATCCGTGCGGGTTGGCGGCGATGAATTTGACAATTCCATCATCCAGTTTATTAAGAAAAAATATAACCTGCTGATCGGTGAACGGACGGCAGAAAATATCAAGATTCAGATCGGCTCGGCATTCCCCTTTGAGCAGGAAGAGTCCATGCAGGTCAAAGGCCGGAATCTGCTCAACGGACTGCCGGAGAATATCTCAGTTTCTTCTGCGGAGATCCGGGATGCACTGGCCGATCCGCTGGAGCAGGTGATGGATGCCATTCGGGTGACGCTTGAAAAGACACCTCCCGAGCTGGCGGCGGACATCATTGACCAGGGGATCATGCTGACTGGCGGCGGCGCGCTGCTTCGGGGACTGGACCGGCTGATTTCCCAGGAAACCGGTATGCCGGTGTTTATTGCGGAACGGCCGCTTGACTGCGTGGCAGACGGAACCGGACAGGTATTGGAAAACAGCGAAAAGCTCCGGGATGTTTTAAGCGACGACGACGCGAAGTACTAAGGTACAGCGCGCGGGAAACCATATCAGAAAATGCAGGGCCTGCCGCCCCGCTGGGAGCGGGACAGCAGGCCTGATCGGATTTCAAGGCAGCGGCAGGAGGCGTGCGCCATGGGAGACTTTTTTAAAAGTATACGTTTTAAGGTATTTGCCTGTCTGGCGGCGCTGCTGTTGGGGTTTATCATCTATGCGGCATCGACAGGGGGGCTGGCAGCGGTCACGTCCCAGCTGCTGGGATTTATTGTGACACCTGTGCAGAAGGCAGCATCCACTGTCACGGATGCGGTAACCGATTTTTTTGACCAGTTTATTCATGCTGGGGATTACCGGCGGGAAAATATACAGCTTAAGGAGCAGATTGCCGATTATCAGCGGCAACTGGTCGATTATGAGAAGCTCAAGGATGAAAACAGCCGTTTGCGGGATATTGCCGGGCTGCATGCGGAAAATCCCGACTTTTCCTTTTTAGGGGCTGCGGTCATCGGCAGGGATCCGGACGACCAGTTCGGTTCTTTCATGATTGACCAGGGACAGCTGCATGGCGTATCGGTGAACGATCCTGTCGTCACTTCCGCGGGGGTGGTTGGGAAAATCGTAGAGGTTGGACCGACATTTTCCCGTGTGATTACCCTGCTGCATCCGGATCTGCGGATCAGCTGTTATGAGATTACAACCGACGAAGTCGGAACAGTATCGGGGGACCCGGTCCTTTGGGCGGATGGATTGTGTAAATTTCAGTATCTGGACTTGCAGACAGACATTGCCGTTGGAAATCTGGTGGTAACGGCCGGCTCTACCGGCGTATTTCCCAAAGGCCTTGTGATTGGGACGGTGCAGGAGATTCAGCAGGAGAATAATGGTATTTCGGCCAGTGCAGTGGTGATGCCGAGTGTGGAAATTATGAAGGTCAAAGATGTTTTTGTCATTACAGATTTTCTTGGGCAGGGAGAAAGTCTGGAAGATGCAGTGAACCAGGAAGAAAACTGAACGGTTGTAAAAACGGATACAACAGGAAAGGCAGGGGAGGCAAACGATGCGCCAATCAACCAGACGTTTTCTCAAATGGGCGCTGTATGCGCTCCTGCTGTTTGTTTTTTATATTTTGCAGTCAACGCCGTTGTTTTTGTCTATTCAGGGAATCAAACCAGCGCTGATTATCCCGTATTTGTTGGCTGTGGCGATGTTTGAAGGGGAATTGGCCGGTTGTATCTATGGGATTGCCGGCGGATTTTTATGGGATATTGCTTCCGGGCGGTTGCCGGGGTTCAGTTCCCTGGTTTTAATGATCCTCTGTATTGCGGCAGCATTAATGGTGATGTATCTGCTGCGGGCGAATCTGGTCAATGCGATGGTCTTCTGCGGCATCAGTGTACTTCTTTACTTTTTGCTGGATTATCTGTTCTGCTATGTTATGTGGGGACTTGACCCGGCACGAAATGTCCTGTTGGGCCGGCTGCTGCCTGTGGCGGGATATACCCTTGTGATGATGATCCCGATCTATTATTTTGTCCGTGGTTTATCCCGGAAGTTGAATGAAAACCCGCGGATATAACAGGAAAGGAGAAAGTGTTTTGGAAAAAGAACAAGCGCCGGTCTCTTGGAAACAGCGCGTTCGGGCAATCATTCTGATTGTCATCCTGATCGTAATCTTTGCGCTTTGTGTCCTGCGGCTGATGCAGTATCAGATTGTAGAGGGACAGAGTTATCTGGCGCAGGCTGAGAAGAGCACCATGAGCGTTGTGGATATTCCAGCGGCCAGAGGGATGATTGTTGACCGGTACGGCCGTTCTCTGGCACAAAATCGTGTTCGTTTTAACCTGATTTTTTATTACCCGTTTATGGAACGGGGCAGTGAAAACGCGGTAATCGATGCGCTGCTGACCCTGATGGAAGAGATGGAAGAGGAATGGATCGATACCCTGCCAATCAGCGAGAAGCCCTATACCTTTCTGGAGGATCAGTCTGCACAGGCTGACGCGCTGCGGGAGAAGCTGCAATTGCAGCCCTATGCCACCGCAGAAAACTGCATGGACGAGCTGTTCTCCCTCTATGATATTGATCCCGATGACCCGCACGCCCGGAAAATTGCGGCGGTGCGGTATCAGATGACGCAGGCGGGATTTTCCAAAGACGCACCCTATCTGTTTGCAGAGGATATCTCGAAGGAACTCGTTGTGCAGGTACAGGAAATGGATTTTGCGCTGCGTGGGGTCCAGATTCAGGAGGATGCGGTCCGGGAATATGTCAGCGGAGACATTGCACCGCATCTGATCGGCATGGTAGGGCCCATTTATGCGGAAGAATATGCCAGCCTGAAAGAAGAAGGGTATGCTTTGGATGCGACCATTGGGAAAATGGGCATTGAAAGCGCGATGGAAAGTTATCTCCGGGGCATTGACGGCCAATTGCAGATTGAGCAGAATGCTGACGGGGAAATCATTGGACAGACCGTTTTAAAAGAGCCGGAGCCAGGGGACACAGTCGTGTTAACGTTGGACATGGAATTCCAGAAAAAAGTACAGGATATCCTGGAAAACCATATCCGTTGGCTCAATGAAACCGCGGAGAGCGATGAGAAAGGTAAATCTGCCAACGCAGGCGCCATTGCAGTTTTAGATGTAAAAACGGGAGAAGTGCTGGCACTGGCCACATACCCCAGTTATGACATCAATGAGTATCAGAGCAATTATACTGAACTGAGTCAGACTCCAGGAAATCCGTTATTTAACCGTGCGTTACAGGGAACCTACCGCCCCGGTTCAACCTATAAAACCGTGGTGGCAACTGCTGGGCTTTGCGAAGGAATCATCAGTCCGACCAGCACCATTACCTGTAACCATTATTACACGGCGTTTACCGACTATCAGCCTGAATGTCTGGGATGGCATGGGAGCATTAATGTTCAGACTGCGCTCCAGAAATCCTGCAATATCTTTTTTTATGAGACCGGGCGCCTGCTCGGAATCGACCGCATCAATCAGTATGCTTCCGGGTTGGGGCTGGGCGTGCCGACCGGTATAGAGCTGCCGGAGGCTGTCGGCGTACAGGCCGGACCCCATGCACAGGATGACTGGGGCCCTGGGCAGGTAGTTCAGGCGGCAATCGGGCAGTCTTCCAACGCGTATACGCCGCTGCAGCTGGCTGTGCAGGCTATGACCATTGCCAATAAGGGTGTGCGGTATGAAGCGCATTTGGTTAAATCCGTGCAGAGCTATGATTATACTGAGACTATCCTGGAAAAAGAGCCGGTGATCGCTTCTTCCATCGATGCGGAATCCTGGGCTTTTGATACCGTTACCCAGGGTATGGTGCTGGCGGCGAACAGCGTGACCGGAATCGATCCGGTGACAAATCAATACGTGCTTTCCAACCTTGGCTATGATGTTGCAATCAAAACGGGTACGCCGCAGGTTACAAAGGATACCTATAATTCGACGCTGGTCGGCTTTTCGCCGGCATGGGATCCCGAAATTGCCGTGGGTGTGGTGATTGAGCGGGGAGAAAATGCAAAATATATTATGCGGCAGGTCATTGACGCGTATGCTTCCGTCAAAAACGGAGAACAGCGCGCTCCAGAACCAACGGATACGCTGCTTCCCTAAAGAGGACGGTCAGATCTTACTTTTGATTAAACATTACAGGAACATTTGTTTCTGTAATGTTTCATTTTGCAGCGAAAAGCCTGCTTAAAAAATTTGGACAAAGAGTGTGCCGAAAATTTGACTAAAAGCACAAAAAAAGAAATAATGGGAGATTTTTTTCAAAAACACTTTATAAATAAAAAAAATATGGTACAATAGAATAGGTGAAGAATTTTTTGATCCTATCTTGTGGAAACAACCAGAGAAAATCTGGTTCGTCGAATCATGGGCAGGGCGGAAAACGGGGGAAACAGAAAGCATGGTCATTGCAGTTACTTCCGGCAAGGGCGGCACGGGCAAAACATCTTTCTGCTGCTATGCCGGTCAGGCCCTGGCAGAACTGGGGTACCGGACAGTTATTCTGGAACTTGATTTTGGGCTGCGCGGGCTGGATCTGATGCTTGGAATGCAGGATCGGGTAGTTTACGACCTGGGGGATGTATTCAGCGGCGGCTGCGATGTCAGCAAGGCCTTGATTCCGGTCGATTTTCAGCCCAATCTGGTGATCATGGCTGCGTCTTCCTTTACGGAGCGTTCGCCTTCGGCAGAAGAAATCGCCTCTTTATGCGCGGCCCTGCGTCCCTGTTATGATTATATTTTGCTGGATATGCCAGCTGGGATCGGGTTTACCCGGAAAATAGAGGGGGCTGCGGACCTGACTCTGATTATTGTAACGCCGGATCCGGTCTGTATACGGGATGGAAACCGGATGGTACTGGAACTTGGGGCGGAAAACACCATGCTGGTCATCAATAAGGTCAATAAAAGACGGATTGTCATGGACCGGATTCTGGATCTGGATCGGGTGATTGATGGCGTGGGTGTGCGGCTGTTGGGTGTTGTGCCGGAGGATTTGACGCTCCAGAGCGCCATGATCAGGGGAAAACCGCTGCCGCGCAAGAGCCGCGCACGCCAGGGATATCAGAATATTGCCGGAAGGCTGACGGGGCGGGACATACCGCTGTTTGCCGGACGGGTATTATAGAATGACAATTTTATTTTAAGAGTGGAGGCTGTCAAATGAACATAGCAATTATCGCACACGATTCTAAAAAAGAACTAATGGTACAATACTGCATTGCATACTGCGGAATACTCAGCCGACACGCATTATGTGCTACGGGAACCACCGGCAAATTGGTGGCCGAGGCAACCGGCTTGCAGATTCAGCGGTTTTTAGGAGGCAGCCATGGCGGTGATCAACAGATTGCTGCCCGGATTGCCTGCAATGAGATTGACTTGCTCATCTTTTTCCGTGATCCCCTGGCAACGCGGGGAAGTGAGGTCAATGAACAGAGCATGTTCCGGCTGTGCGATGTGCATAATATTCCTTATGCAACCAATCTGGCCACAGCGGAAGTGCTGATCCATGGACTGGAACGGGGAGACTTTAACTGGCGGGATATTGTCAATCCGGAGCGGGCGGCTAAGTAATCCAATATTTTTACCGCTTTGTCTTGACAATGGAATTCCTTTGGAGTACAATGCTAACAGATTGGTTTCAACAATTTTTATATCTGTCTTGAGAGGAAGAGTAATTCTGTACGGGGAAGCAGAGAGGATGGCCAAGCGCTGAGAGCCGTCTTTCCATCCGGCAAGTATGAAGACACCTCTGTTTGATAAGACGGCGCGTGATTCGCGAAAACAATCAGAAAGGCGTTTTACGCGAAATAGGGTGGCACCACGTGGATTATTTCCTCGTCCCTGTGATTTGTACATGGGGACGAGTTTTTATTTCATCTGTTTAACATACATCGATACAGAAAGGAAGATGAAAAATGGGGGTTTTGTCCAAACGACCCAAGGGAACAAAAGATGTCCTTCCTGCAGAAAGTTATAAATGGAAGGCAATAGAAAGCCGGATGTCAGGTGTGGCCGAGCTGTTTGGTTTCCGGGAAATCCGGTTTCCGACCTTTGAACATACAGAAGTATTTACCCGCTCTGTGGGGGATACTACAGATGTTGTGCAGAAAGAAATGTATACATTTAAAGATAAAGGGGATCGCTCCATTACCCTGAAACCGGAAGGGACGGCAGGTACGGTGCGTGCGATGCTGGAAAATGGGCTTTTAAATGAAGCGTTGCCCCAAAAAGTCTATTATATTACGCCCGCCTTTCGGTATGAAAAGGCGCAGGCTGGCCGTCTGCGGGAATTCCATCAGTTTGGATGCGAGATGTTTGGCTCCGCAGATCCTGCTGCAGATGCAGAACTGATCTGCCTGGCACAGTCGGTTTTGGGGCTCCTGAATCTGGACGATGTTCGGCTGGAAATCAATTCGATTGGGTGTCCGGAATGCCGGAAATCCTATCAGGAGGCCCTGCTGGCCTATTTTAATGCGCACCTGGATGCGCTATGTGAGACATGCCATGACCGTCTCCGGAAAAATCCAATGCGCATTCTGGACTGTAAGAATCCCGAATGCGCGGAGATTGCCAAATCTGCTCCCCAGATTACCCATTATCTCTGCGCAGACTGTCAGGCGCATTTTGAGCGTGTACAACGTTATCTTCAGGAGATGGATATAGCGTACACAGTCAATCCAACCATCGTCCGCGGGCTGGATTATTATACCCGGACGGTATTTGAGTTTATTGCTGACGACATCGGCGCGCAGTCTACCGTCTGCGGCGGCGGGCGGTATGACGGACTGGTGGAACTGATGGGGGGGAAACCCATGCCGGCGCTGGGCTTTGCCATGGGGCTGGAACGCCTCCTGATAGCGATTGAAAGCCGGGGCTGGAAAATAGATCCGCCGACACCCTGCCAGCTGTATCTGGCATCCGTGGGGGAGGCGGCCGCTGCCAAAGCCGTTGTGCTGACAGCGGATCTCCGCAGATCCGGAATTTATGCCGAGTGTGATACCATGGGCCGCGGGCTGAAGGCACAGATGAAATATGCTGACAAAATCGGCGCGAAAACAACTGCGGTGATCGGGGACGAGGAGCTCGCGTCCGGCCAGCTGAAAATTAAAGATATGAAAACCGGAGATATCACCTCGTCAACATTTGATACGCTCTGCGACGATATCTGGGAGTGCCTGTCCCAAAAAGAACCGCGCAATCCACGGGAAATCCGGGAAGAAATGACGAATGATCTGGGCGAAGAGCTGGTACAGAGATTTATGTCTCACATGCTCGGCGGAAAAATTTCCGGTACCCGTAACATGCCGGAAATCGACGGATTTGACGATCTGAAGGATCTGGATAAAGAATAAAATCGGAAGGAATGTTAATATGGCAGACACGATGAAAGGCTTAAAACGGACGCATTACTGCGGCCAGGTGACAGAAGCTGGGCAAGAGGTTGTCGTCGGCGGCTTTGTTCAGAAAACACGAAATTTGGGAAACCTTATTTTTATTGATCTGCGAGACCGCACCGGTATCGTGCAGTTGGCCTTTGACAATACCACGGATCCGGCTGTGTTTGAAAAAGCGTCTTCCTGCCGTTCAGAATATGTGCTGATGGCCAAGGGCATCGTCCGGGAGAGGGAAAGTAAAAATACAGAACTGATAACCGGCAATATAGAGATACTGGTCTCTGATCTGCGGATCCTGGCTAAGGCCCAGACACCGCCGTTTGAAATTGTAGACCATACCAATGTCAATGAAGAGCTTCGACTGAAGTACCGCTATCTGGATCTGCGCCGGCAGACCCTTCAAAAAAACCTCATGATGCGGCACCAGATTGCAAAGGTTGCACGGGAGTATTTCTATGAAAATGGGTTTTTGGAAATTGAAACGCCCATGATGATCAAATCTACCCCGGAAGGTGCGCGGGACTATCTGGTACCGTCTCGGATCCATCCCGGAAAATTTTATGCGTTGCCCCAGTCCCCGCAGATTTATAAGCAGCTGCTGATGATCTCGGGTTACGACCGGTATATCCAGCTTGCACGCTGCTTCCGGGATGAGGACCTGCGGGCGGACCGGCAGCCGGAGTTTACACAGATTGACCTGGAAATGTCTTTTGTCGATGTAGATGATATCCTGGAAATGAATGAAGGATTTATACACCGGCTGTTTGAGGAAGTTTTGCATATTGATATCCCGCTGCCTCTGCCGCGGATGACTTATCAGGAGGCAATGGAGCGGTATGGAAGCGATAAACCAGATACCCGCTTTGGAATGGAGATCGTTAATATTTCGGAACTGGTGGGTGCCAGCGGGTTCAGCGTATTTTCTGATGCGGTTGCAAACGGCGGCAGTGTCCGTGGGATCGTTGTGAAGGGCGGCGCGGATAAGCTCAGCCGCAAGGAAATTGACAAGCTGACGGAATTTGTACGCGGCATTGGCGCCAAAGGGCTTGCCTATGTTCGCTGGGTGGAGGATGTTCCCAATTGCTCATTTGCCAAATTTATGGCCGAAGGGGAATTGGAAAAGATTTTGGCGGCGCTGGGTTGCGAAAAGGGTGACGTGGCGCTCCTCGTTGCGGACAAAAACAAAGTGACGCTGCCGGTTCTGGGGGCGCTTCGTTTAAAGGTTGCCAAACAATTGGATATGATTCCGCAAGGGTTCAATTTCCTTTGGATTACCGAGTTCCCGTTTTTTGAGTGGGATGAGGATAATCAGACATGGGTGGCAATGCATCATCCGTTTACGATGCCGATGGATGAGTGTATTCCGTTGCTGGATACGGATCCGGGTGCGGTTCGTGCAAAGGCATACGATTTGGTGCTCAACGGCGTGGAGATGTCTTCTGGTTCGATCCGTATTACAGACTATGAGTTGCAGGAACGGATGTTCCGCTCCCTGGGACTCACAAAAGAAGAAATTGATGCAAAATTTGGGTTCCTGGTCGAGGCGTATAAGTATGGGGCGCCTCCGCACGGCGGCGCAGGCATCGGATTGGACCGCCTGGCTATGGTCATGTGCGGGGCAGATAGTCTTCGCGACGTTACAGCGTTCCCGAAGGTGCAGAATGCAAGCGAGCTGATGTCTGCCTGTCCGGCTGATGTGGATGCCAAGCAGCTCGAGGAACTGGGAATTGCGGTGACACCAACGGCAAAGGAGTAAAGTGAAAATTATGTTAGGCGTTTTGAACAAAACGCTGGACATGATTTATAAACCCAGGTGGCCTCAAAATGGAATTTCTGCAGCGGTTGGTGCAGAAATTGTAATCTTGGATAAAAAAACAGCCTGTCTGTGGGGAAACCCTACAGACAGGCTGTTTTTTTAGATCAGGCAACAGATTATTTGCTTTTCTTTTTTCTGTCATGGTAAATAACACAATCGATAAGCCGTAATTCCGGATAATAAAATAACAAAAACTCATTAAATATCCGAGCGGGGTTCCGATTAAAGAAATAATTGTGTCCATTTAAGCAGCTCCTTTATTACTTCTACAACATCTTGCACGATTCCCTTTTCAAGGAAAGCAGTGATTTCAAAGAAAATTAAAAATTTCCGTCATTTTGACGGAAATCTTAACTGCTTTGTCGGATTTCTCAGACTGCCGGATTTTCTTCTTGCTTTCTTCAATCTCGGCGGTCAATTCCTTGCGATTTTTCTCTTCCGGTTTTGCCATAAGGGCTCGATCCTTTCTGTTCATAGGCATAGAAAAAGGACAGTCGATTTTCTCGGCTGCCCTTTTGGGTATGTTATTTAGTTTTTATTGTGTACTGCTCGATAAATGGGAATTTATTTCTTCTTTTTGGTCATAAGAGAACAACTGATTGCTGCCAATAAACCAATTAAAATCTATGGAAATGCTGCTCCAAAAAATCACTAACCATACTTCATTCCTCCTTCAAAATTCGGATTTGTTGCTCTGTTTTTACCTAAAAGTATAACAGAGACTTTTAAACAAATTCACCACGATTCGCGTGATATTGTTCGCAACGGTCTCTTTTCCTCTCTGCTTTTATTCCAACATAAACTTCGTTTCTTTATTACAAAAATGTGTCATGACATGTATGCAAATCGCCCAACAATGCAAAACGGCCACAAGCACGAGGTAAATCACCTTTTGCTTTGTGGCTGTTCTCAAGTTAGGAAATACTATTTGGTAAAACCGACGGAGTTCAGGCCATCGCTACTTATTTTGAAAAGAGACTTGCACGACTGCTCATTGCAGAATACAGGTTGAGTACAACCTTCTTCCGACTATTGCGTTTTTATAAAGGTCTGGAAAAATGCGCGTTTATCAGGACGGCCTTTTTGCGCAAAAAAATAATCGTTTTTATGCACGATCTGACAGCGGATTTTATTAATATTCTTTCATTATATTCTTCCATATTATACTGAAATATTATGACAATGTCAAATAAACGGTGAAAATTTTTAATTGATATTTTAAATTCAGGCGAAAAACGCTTGTATCCGCTCCCTGCCATATGATAAAATACTGGTAAAAGACAGGCAGCATTTGCCGGATAGAAAGGAAGGATCAAAATGGCGATTACAACAACGCGATATTTTAATGACGGATGGCTGTTCCATCTGTTTGCGCTGGATGCCAATCCGGGAGCAGAAAAGCCGGATTTTGCAGACGAAAATTGGTCCGCAGTGGAAATTCCGCACGACTGGCTGATTCAGGATACGGCGCATCTGTATGCCAGCGGGGAAGGCTGGTATCGGAAACATTTTGCTGCCCCGGAAGAAGGAGAGCGTTTTTTCCTGCGTTTTGACGGAGTCTATATGGACACGGCGGTATATGTCAACGGTCGGGAGGCTGCCCGCTGTCCGTATGGCTACTCCACCTTTACCGCAGATATTACCAGGCTGCTTTGTGCGGGAGAAAATGTTGTATCGGTTCGGGTACGGCACGAAAGCCCTAATACCCGCTGGTATTCCGGCGCAGGTATTTTCCGGAATGTACATCTGATCACGGCCCCTGCACTGCATGTTCCGGCAGAGGGACTGTATATCCATACCAGCGGCACAGACGGCAGAATTTCGGTACAGGCCGAAGTGCAGAATTTCAAGACAGAGGCGGATCACGCATGCCTCCAATTGGCCGTTTATTCCCCAGATGGACAGATTGTAGCCAGCACAGAACAGGCGCTATCCCTGCCGGCCGGGCAAACGGTTTCTGCTTCTGCACAGATGGCGGTTTCCTCTCCGCTTCTTTGGGATCTGGATATGCCGAATATTTACCGCCTGCGCGCAGAACTGGTTCGGGATGGGGCGGCAGTGGATGTAGCGGAGTCCGTCTTTGGCTTTAAGGATGCGGTTTTTGATCCGGACAAGGGCTTTTGGCTGAATGGGCGGCCGGTCAAACTGCATGGGGTCTGCATGCATCATGATTTGGGATCGCTCGGTGCGGCATTTAATCCCTACGCTTTGGAGCGGCAGATGCGGATCATGAAGGAAATGGGTGTCAATGCGATCCGCACCTCTCATAATCCTCCGGCGCCGGAACTGATGGATATCTGTGACCGGATGGGGCTCCTGGTGGTTTCCGAGGCTTTTGACATGTGGGAAAGAGCGAAAACGGGAAAAGATTATGCACGTTTCTTTAAAGAATGGGCACACACGGATGTCACCCGCTGGGTACGCCGGGACCGCAATCATCCGAGCCTGCTCATGTGGAGTATCGGCAATGAAATCTATGATACCCATGTCAGCCCTCACGGGCGGGAAATTGCGGAAAACCTGAAAGCCTGGGTGCGGGAATCCGATCCGCTGGAAAACGGTATGGTCACCGTGGGCTCCAATTATATGCGCTGGGAAAATGCCCAGAAAACTGCGGAAATTCTGGACTGTGTGGGGTATAACTATGCAGAGGATCTGTATGACGGCCACCATGCGCAGTACCCTGGTTGGCGGATTTACGGCAGCGAAACCGCCAGCGCCGTCCGCAGCCGCGGCATTTATCATTTTCCGGCCGATGCTTCTATCCTGACCCATCCGGATCAGCAGTGTTCCAGCCTGGATAACAGTGTGGTTTCCTGGGGGAGCAGCGCTGTGCATGCCTGGACGGAAGACAGGAATCGTCCCTTTGTTGGCGGACAGTTTATTTGGACCGGGTTTGACTATATCGGGGAGCCCACCCCTTATAATACCAAAAACTCCTATTTCGGCATTGTCGACACGGCCGGTTTCCCAAAGGACATTTATTACTTTTATCAATCCGCATGGACCGGGAAACCCATGCTGCATCTGTTCCCGTATTGGGACTGGAATGAAGGCCAGGAAATCCCGGTCACGATCTATACCAATGCGCCCAAAACCGAGCTGTTCCTAAACGGCCGATCTTTAGGCACGCAGGAGATTGACCATGCCGCCGGAGACAGGCCATTTGCACAGTTTACGGTGCCCTATGAAAAAGGGGTGCTGACGGCCAGGGGATATGATGCAAACGGGAATTTGATTGCTGAAGCAAGGAGATCCTCTTTTGGCAATCCAGCAGCGATTATCCTTTCTCCGGAGCAGGAACGGATCCCGGCGGATGGACGTGCGCTTGCGTTCGTTGCGATTTCCATGCAGGATGCAGACGGTGAACCGGTGGAAAACGCGCGTAACCGGGTATCTGTTTCCGTCACAGGCGCCGGCCGGCTGGTCGGGTTGGACAACGGGGATTCCACCGATTACGACAGCTATAAGGGGACCAGCCGGCGGCTGTTCAGCGGTAAGCTGCTGGCCGTCATACAGTCGAACGGAACCGCCGGTGAGATCTGTCTGCGGGTTTCTTCAGAAGGACTGCCGGATGCCGAAATCAGGCTGTATGCCGAACCGGCGGTCATCCCGGAGGGGATCTCTGTAGTTTGCACCCCGCCGGTTGAAAACGGATATTCGGAGATCCCGGTCAGGCGGGTGGAACTGTCTTTTGAAAAGGGGAGCGCGACGCTCACTCCTGATGCGCCGGATGCAGTTGTCTGTGCAAAATTCCTGCCGGCAAACAGCAGTTACCGGGAGCTGACCTGGCGTGCGGTGATGGATGCCGGAGAGGATACCTACATCGCCGTATTAGAACCCGAAGGAGACAGGGTTCGGGTATGCGGCCGGGGCGACGGCCATTTCCGTTTGCAGGCGTGTTGCAACAACGGCAGTGCATTTCCTCAACTTATGGCTGATCGTGAATTTACCATCACCGGAATGGGCGAGGCGACCCGGAATCCATATGAAAAAATTAATGCTGTCGGATACAGTGCCGCCTCCCAGCCGTTTGGTTTTGAAAGCGGGGGCTGCCTCAGTTGTCCGGACAACAGCTACGTTGTTTATTCGATGCTGGATTTCGGGGAAAACGGCTGTGGGCCTGAAATGACTATATATACAGGAAATAACGCAGATCATCCCCAGGAAGTAGAAATCTGGGAAGGGACGCCGGATCAGGATGGTCGGAAAATCATGGTGTTTGAAGCGCCGAGTGACGGCGGGTGGAATTCTGCAAATCCCTACCGCTGTGTTCTGCCGGAAAACCTGCAGGGAATAAAAACGCTGAGTTTTGTTTTTAAAAAGTGGATGATTTTCGGCGGATTTTCCTTTACGCCAGCTGCTTCGCGTGCGCTGCAGCAAAATGCCGCTGCGGATTGCCGCGCTGTTTATGGGGACGATTACCGGATGGAGGAGCGGGACGGCCGCCGGATTGTGGCTGGCATCGGGAACAATGTCGTGCTCACCTTCAAAGATTTTGATTTTGGAACAGAAGGTGTTGATCAGGTTACGGTACGGGGATGGACGCCCAACCCGCTCAACACCATCCAGCTTCGTTGTGAACGGGAGACTGGTCAGGAAATCTCCCTGCTGGAATTTACCGGGACAGAGGCAATGACTGAGCAAACCTTCGCCATTCGGCCCATTTCCGGCAAATGCACCATTCATTTTGTCTTCCTGCCGGGCAGCGCCTTTGATTTTGACTGGTTCCGTTTTTCCTGACAAAAAGAATGTATCATCCATGGGCAGCGGTTTGACGCCGTCCATACCCCTATTTGAAAAGCCGGCTGTCAAAAAACAGCCAACAAAAATATCCGGGCGCGAACCTATCTTTTCGCGCCCGGATATTTTTGTGTATTTCGTAAGAGGATGGAGAAAATATCTATAGAAACTCAATTATATAGAGAAGTATATCAAAGGGGGATCCTATGCTGATCGAATTAAAGGATATTTATAAGATCTATCAAACAGGGGATAGTGAAGTGCGGGCGCTCAACGGCGTCAGCCTTTCGGTATCTCAGGGTGAATTTGTCGCTGTGATCGGAAGCTCTGGTTCCGGAAAATCCACATTAATGAATATGCTGGGCTGTCTGGACATTCCGACCAGCGGCAGGTATTGCCTGGATGGAAAAGATGTTTCCGAAATGGACGACAATGCGCTGTCTGATATCCGAAATAAAAAAATCGGGTTTATTTTCCAAAGTTTTAATCTGATTCCCAGTCTGAATGCACTGGAAAATGTCGAACTGCCTTTAATCTATCGCCGGATCGGCAAAGCCGAACGGCGGGAACTCGCAGAAGAAGCACTCCGTCGGGTAGGGCTTGCAGAACGAATGCGGCATCGGCCGTCACAGATGTCGGGCGGTCAGCAGCAGCGGGTTGCGATTGCAAGGGCAATTGCCGCGCGACCGCCGATCCTTCTGGCAGATGAGCCCACCGGTAATCTGGACAGTCAGTCCGGTGCGGAAATCGTTCGCATCCTGCATGAACTTCATCAGGAGGGCAAAACCGTCATTCTGATTACCCATGATCATACCCTGGCACAGACCGCCGGTCGTATCATTCAGATTGCAGACGGAAAGATCGCCCGAACGGCCTGATCACTATTTTTGGGAGAATACCAGCATGTCCCAGTATTCCAAAGAGGGCAGCTCAAATTCCACATATTCTCCTTTGCTGTCTGTGCCGGTCCGGAACAAAAGCGGCCGGGGAATCCCTTCCTGCGTGTCCGGACTGGCGACCCAGACCGCGGACACATCCGGCAGGTATACCCGGACCGGCAGGTTCTCCAGCAACGGCGGGGCCGGCCGGTCTGCATTGGTGTCAGCCCACTGTATATCTTCCTGACCGACCAGGTTGATCAGGTGCAAAATATACAGATTTTCGGCTGTGTTTTGTTTGGAAAAGGCCCAGATTGTATCTGCCTGGGCGGTTTCTGCAATGGTCCGCCCCGCAATCTGTACGGGAAAAGAGCTTTCCCGAAGGTCTGTTCCACGAAGGAGATTCTGATAGGCTACACCAAAATGGTTCAGCGATTCAGTTGCCTCCCGCAGACTATCGGTCATCCGCAGGTGGGTTCCGGGATAGTATTCGCTGGAAAGCATCCCGTTATCGCCCAGTTCCATATGGAACCCTCCGTTTGCCAGAATAACGGCATCCGTCATTCGTACACCCGGCTCGTTAAAAAAGGCGCCGCCGTTTTTCGCATGCTGGTAGTTCATATAGGCCGCAAGGACCACCCCGCGTTCGCCGCCGGTTTGTTGCAGCATTCCATCCAGCCGTTCTTTCAGCGCATTGTAATCCGGATGGTCAGAGGGCCAGCATTCCATGAAGAGAAAGGGAACACCCTCCAGCCCGGATGTTTGGGTTAGCCCGTATCCACCGACCGGATTGACCAGCAGCGGTACGGAAAACCCTGCCTGTGCCAGCCCGTCCTGCAGGTTTTGCAAAAAAACTGCATAGGTCTGGTCCAGAGCAACCGGATTGCCAAAATAGTCGTATCGCGTGCCCCGGTTGCCTAATGTATCGACCAGAATACCGTCAAACGGATAAACCTGTAAAAAATCCTGAAAGGCCTGTATGTAATGCGCCTGCCACGACGGATCCGCCGGGTTAAAAAGCCATAAACGGTCTGTTTCCCAGCCCGCCGGAAGGGCGTGAAAATCCTGCTCCTGATGGTTTGGATCCCGATACAGGCCCCATTCCGGGGAAATGCCGGAAGCAGTATACCCCGTATATGCGCCGTACATTAAATTATACATAAAACAAGACATGCCATACCCTTTGGCCGCAGACAGCATATCCTGGAGTGTCTGTGCCGATACCGGATTTTTGGCTAATGTCTGATATTCGGCAGCCGGCTTGTCAGGCGTACCGGCTAAAGGATATTCATGACGGTCCATAAAATCCTGGAAATACAGAAGATTGATATGCTGATCTGCCAATGGTTTCAGGATCGCCTGGCTTTGCGCAGCGGTGCGGACATCCATGTCTCCCGCAATATAAGCCATCCTTGGGAACCGGCTGCTGTCTGAAGAACAGTCAATGGCGTTCATGTAATAATCGGCCAGGGTACCATCCGGCAATATAAAGTAGGTTTCCAGTCCATATCCGTTAAAATCTTCTTCCGGCAAACAGATAGAAAAGGAAATCTTCGCAGAAGAGATATTGCGAGAGACTTCTCGCAGTATTTCTCCGCAAAACACCAGACGAACCTTCAGTGTCCCTGCCAGGGAACCGTTGAACGGATTTTGCAGATGGATGGAGATTTGTGCTCGCTCTCCGGGCTGATAAACGCTGCGATTGGTGCAAACATCTAAAATATAAGGCGTTTCCGGTCGCTCTGGCAATTCTTCTTCCAGAAGACGCAGGCGGGACTCCTGAATGGAGCTATTTTGGCCTGACGGCACAAAAGCAATAGCATCCGTCTGCGTATTTTCTGCGGCAAATGCCGTCTGGACCGGCACAGGCGGGGCCGGATATCCGGCGGATAGCACGGCGGCCAGCAAGACACTTGTTAAAACGATTTTGGAAACAGATGAAAGCATTGTGACCGCCCCTCCTTCTTTAAAATGGTTTTTCGGAAAACCTGTCCAACGAAATGTGTAAATATCTTGCTTTTTTGTAAGATTTCTTTAATTCAAGCATGCCATAAATTGTCGATAAAAGCAAGCGGCAATATGTGGAAGGCAATTTGTATTTTTCTGTTACAAAGAAAAAATTCCGCGGTTATGGGATTTTTTCTTTGTTTTTTAATAAGGCCTGTTATTTGGAAATTTTTTGTATCCTTCTTTGCGTAAAAAAGCACACATAAGGAAGGGACAACCAGCAATTTTTATCAAAATATTAGCAAAAATAAAAGAGAAATTATGAAAAATCCGGTTGACGAATTCAAAAATTTTGTGTATACTAAAAATGTTACGCGGGTGTAGTTTAGTGGTAGAACATCAGCTTCCCAAGCTGAGAGTGTGGGTTCGATTCCCATCACCCGCTCCAACGGCGAGTAGCCGCTTTGAAATCGTACACCTGTTACGGGTGTACGATTTTTTTGCCTGTTTGAAAGACCTCCGTGTGAACCGTTTCGTACACATGGGGATAAGCAATATGAAACTGCCTCAAGGTTCAGTGTTCAAAAAAACGGGGGAATGACATAATATAGGGACGTATTATCAGTAAAAGTGTGTCCACAAGATCAATGGGGCTGTCGAAAATGCCTATTACGGGTTCGCATTTTTTGTGCAGAGGCGGTGTGGAAGGGGAGTGGGAACGGCCGATGCCGAGGATTTTTTAATGGTCATTTTAGAGGCTCAACGACGTGTTATGTCGAAAAAAACAATATGGATGCAGTTATTTTTTATGTAGGGATTTGCGCACCGGTTTCGGTGCGCATTTTTTATAGAAACAGCATGTATCGGAGACAAGCCCTGTGAGGGAAGGACTCGAACACAATGCGGCGGCTACGCATAGAATAGAATAACCGAGTACTGGACAGGTACCGGTAACTTTAACTGAGGAGGATTCATTGTGAAGATATATCATTGCGGCGATGGCGGCTGCAACTGTTCTGGATCAGAACATTGTCCGGAACATCGTCCTGAACCATGCTGTTGCATCTGTCCCGGCCCGACAGGCCCAACGGGCCCGTCAGGAGCAACTGCTCCGTCAATATATGCACAACACGGAAATTGCCGTAACCATGCGGCTTTCCACTATCTTAAAGACAATTAAACAG
>CAJFUK010000048.1 GCA_904420125.1 Candidatus Falkowella caecavicola
ATGCTCTTTTTATTTGCAAACCTCCGAAAAATCAAGGTAAAACGTAACTTTTACAATAAAAAAGGAAGGTAGTTTTGACACTACCCTTTTTACGCAGGAGGTAAAGACAATGAAATTTTCACCAAACCTTAGTGATGTCAAGAAAATTGCGGCCACCGGAAAGTATCACGTGTTGCCAGTCAGCTGTGAAATTTTATCCGACTTTATCACACCGATTGAGACCATGAAGATACTGAAAAATGTATCAACTCACTGTTATATGCTGGAATCTGCCCTGCCGAACGATCAATGGGGGCGATATACTTTCCTCGGTTTTGACCCGAAACTGGAAATTACCTGTATAGATGGCGAGATGAAAGCGGGAAACATCAAATTTAAGACCGACGACCCGTCCGGATGCCTTCGTCAGATCCTTGCTGATTATAAAAGCCCGCAGTTTGATTATCTTCCTTCCTTCACCGGCGGCCTTGTCGGTTACTTCTCTTACGATTATCTCGGATACAGCGAGCCGGCCGTCCGGTGTAAGGTGGAAGATACCGAAGCCTTCAAGGATGTTGACTTGATGCTCTTTGATAAGGTCATCGCCTTTGATAATCTCCGGCAGAAGATTATCCTGATTGTGAATATGCCGCTTTCCGAGCCGGAGACCGGATACAACAAAGCGGTGATGGAACTCAAACAGCTTGCAGAGCTTTTGCGTTCTGGCAAAAAGCAAAATCATTCGAGCGGACATATGCTCGGTGAGGTTACGCCGCTGTTCAGCAGAGAAGAGTTCTGCGGCATGGTCGATCGGGCAAAACATAATATCCGTGAAGGCGATATCTTTCAGATCGTTCTTTCCAACCGGCTGTCTGCCCCCTTTGAAGGCAGCCTCTTAAATACCTACCGGGTGCTTCGTACCATCAACCCTTCACCCTATATGTTCTATTTTTCGGGTACGGATGTGGAAGTCGCAGGGGCATCGCCGGAAACCCTGGTAAAACTTGAAAACGGCGTACTTCACACCTTCCCTCTTGCAGGAACCAGACCCAGAGGCAAAACCGATGAGGAGGACAAAGCGCTCGAAACAGAATTGCTTGCTGACAAAAAAGAGCTTGCCGAACACAATATGCTGGTTGATTTAGGCAGAAATGACCTTGGTAAAGTCAGCAAGTTTGGTACAGTACAAGTCGAAAAATTGCATTCTATAGAACGCTTTTCCCATGTCATGCATATCGGCTCTACCGTACGGGGCGAGATCCGCGATGATTGCGATGCACTGGACGCCATCGAAGCAGTCTTGCCTGCGGGAACGCTTTCCGGTGCACCCAAGATCAGGGCCTGCCAGCTGATCGGAGAGCTTGAAAACAATAAACGGGGTATCTATGGCGGCGCAATCGGATATATCGGCTTTACCGGCAATATGGATACCTGTATTGCGATCCGTATTGCCTATAAGAAAAACGGTAAGGTATTTGTCAGAAGCGGCGCCGGAATCGTAGCAGATTCTGTTCCCGAAAAAGAATTTGAAGAGTGCATCAACAAGGCAAAGGCTGTTGTCAACGCATTAAAACTTGCTGAGGAGGCAGATGTATGATCTTATTGATTGATAACTATGATAGTTTTTCCTATAACCTCTATCAGCTCATCGGTGAAATTGAGCCAGATATCAGGGTCATCCGCAATGATGAAATGACGGTCGAAGACATCAAACAGCTGCATCCTGACCGCATGATTCTATCCCCTGGTCCGGGCCGGCCGGAGGATGCGGGCATAATCATCGAAGCAGTCAGGGCCCTGGGTAAAGATATTCCCATTCTCGGCGTTTGCCTTGGTCACCAGGCGATTTGTGCAGCGTTCGGCGCGACTGTCACCTACGCAAAGGAACTGATGCATGGAAAGCAATCAGAAGTGAAGTTCGATAGGAAATGCCCGTTGTTCAAGGGTTGCCCCGAAACTGCCCCCGTTGCACGGTATCACTCTCTGGCTGCTGATACCAACACAATTCCCGAATTTTTAAACATAACCGCTCTGACCACAGACGGCGAAGTAATGGCAGTACAGCATCAGGAATATCCGATCTATGGTGTACAGTTTCATCCCGAATCCATTATGACACCGGATGGAAAAACAATGCTTACAAACTTTATTAAGGAGATATGAGCCATGATCAAAGAAGCAATTGTAAAGATTGTCAATAAAGAAGACCTCACATATGATGAGGCATACACCGTCATGAATGAGATCATGAGCGGTGAAACGACTCCCACACAGAACGCCGCTTTTCTTGCGGCTCTTTCCACCAAAAGCGCCAGAGCCGAGACTACGGACGAAATCGCAGGCTGTGCCGCTGCCATGAGAGCCCACGCTACCAAAGTAGAGACCGGTATGGAGGTTTTTGAAATCGTCGGTACCGGCGGTGACAATGCGCACAGCTTCAATATTTCCACCACTTCCGCCCTTGTTGCCGCAGCAGGCGGTATGAAAGTCGCAAAACACGGCAACAGAGCGGCGTCATCCCAATGCGGGACCGCGGACTGTCTTGAAGCCCTGGGTGTGAATATCCAGCAGAGCCCTGCAAGATGTATAGAACTTTTACATGAAGTGGGCATGTGCTTTTTCTTTGCCCAGAAATATCACACCTCAATGAAGTATGTAGGTGCCATTCGCAAGGAGCTCGGCTTCCGTACTGTATTCAATATTCTCGGACCGTTGACAAACCCTGGTACACCTTCCATGCAGCTTCTCGGTGTATACGATGATTATCTCGTTGAACCGCTTGCACAGGTACTCATTAATCTTGGTGTAAAACGCGGTATGGTGGTGTACGGTCAGGAAAAGCTTGACGAAATATCCATGAGTGCTCCGACCACCATATGTGAGATTAAAGACGGCTGGTCCAAATCTTCTGTGATTACCCCTGAAGACTTCGGTTTTGAACGCTGCTCGAGAGAAGATCTCAAAGGCGGTACACCGGAAGAAAATGCAAAAATCACCCTTGCCATTCTAAACGGCGAAAAAGGCCATAAGAGAAATGCTGTTCTTATGAATGCGGGTGCGGCGCTTTACATCGGCGGTAAGGCCGGCAGTATAAAGGACGGCACCGTTCTTGCCGCCGAGTTAATCGACTCCGGTCAGGCGCTTGCAACACTTAATAAACTCATCGAAATCAGCAACCGTCCGGAGGTGTCAATATGACCATTCTTGATCAGCTTGCCGGCTATGCCCGGGAGCGTACCGCGCAAGCGAAAAAGAAAATACCGCCGGAAGAAATAAAGCGGCAGGCCTTCTCTCTCCCCAAAGGAACCTTTTCTTTTGAAAACGCGCTGAAAAAGCCCGATATTTCTTTCATCTGCGAGTGCAAAAAAGCCTCTCCATCCAAGGGAATCATCGCCCCCGATTTTCCGTATCTGCAAATTGCCAGAGACTATGAGGCGGCAGGAGCAGATTGTATTTCTGTGTTGACAGAACCGAAATGGTTTCTCGGCAGCGACGAACATCTGCAAACGATTGCCGCCTCCGTTACCATTCCCTGTCTGCGTAAGGATTTTACAGTGGATGAATATATGATTTATGAGGCCAAGGTGCTCGGAGCATCGGCAGTTCTGCTGATCTGCTCCATACTGACCGAGGCACAAATCATAAAATACATCAGCATCTGCGATGAACTCGGTCTGTCCGCTTTGGTAGAAGCCCACGATGCAGAAGAAGTGAAGACAGCATGCAAAGCCGGGGCACGCATCATCGGTATCAACAACCGCAACCTCAGGGATTTTTCCGTGGATACCGACAACAGCCGCAGACTTCGGGAGCTGATTCCCCATGATGTGCTGTTTGTTTCGGAAAGCGGTGTGCACAATGCCGGAGATATCGCCAAACTTCGTACCATTGGAGCCGATGCGGTGTTGATCGGGGAAACCATGATGAGAGCAGCGGATAAGAAAGCAAAACTAAATGAGCTGCGAGGTGTGTTATGACCAAAATAAAACTCTGCGGCCTGTCACGTCCATGTGATATAGAAGCTGCCAATGAACTACGTCCCGAATATATCGGATTTGTCTTTGCCTCAAAAAGCAAACGCTGTGTCACGCCGGAAAAAGCAGGGCAGCTAAAACGGTTACTTGCTCCCCAAATACAGGCGGTTGGCGTGTTCGTTGAAGAAAATCCCGAAACCGTTGCAAAACTTTTAAATGCCCGCATCATTGATATGGCACAGCTTCATGGCCGTGAAGACGAGAATTATATTGGGCAGCTGCGAACACTGACCGATCAGCCGATCATCAAAGCTTTCCGCATGGATACGGAAAGCGACATCCTGGAAGCCGAGAGCAGTACGGCAGATTATATATTGCTCGACTCCGGCAATGGCGGCACAGGTACAGTATTTGACTGGAAACTGATACAGAATGTCAACAGGCCGTATTTTCTTGCGGGAGGGCTTGGACCCGAAAATCTGGAAAAGGCAATCAAACTGCTTAATCCTTATGCCGTGGATGTCAGTTCCGGCATTGAAACAGACGGATTTAAAGATAAAACAAAAATGACGGCATTTGTTGCCGCTGTCAGAAAGGAAGATAGAATATGACCAATCAAAACGGACGTTTTGGCATTCACGGCGGTCAGTATATCCCTGAAACGCTGATGAATGCAGTTATTCAACTGGAAGAAGCGTATAACCACTATAAAAATGATCCCGATTTCAATCGGGAACTCACAGAACTTTTGAACGAATATGCGGGCAGACCATCCCGTCTGTACTATGCAGAAAAAATGACAAAAGACCTGGGTGGGGCGAAGATTTACCTCAAGCGTGAAGATCTCAATCACACCGGTGCGCATAAAATCAATAACGTTCTTGGTCAGGCGCTTCTGGCAAAGAAGATGGGTAAGACCCGCCTGATTGCAGAAACAGGTGCGGGCCAGCACGGTGTTGCAACGGCTACTGCTGCGGCTCTTATGGGGATGGAATGCGTTGTCTTTATGGGTGAAGAGGACACCATCCGTCAATCCCTGAATGTATATCGCATGCGCCTGCTCGGTGCTGCGGTCATTCCAGTCAAAACAGGCACCGCGACGCTCAAGGATGCCGTATCCGAAGCGATGCGTGAGTGGACTTCCCGAATCAGTGATACCCATTACTGTCTTGGCTCGGTCATGGGGCCGCATCCGTTTCCAACCATTGTCCGTGATTTTCAAGCAGTTATTTCAAAGGAAATGAAGGCGCAGATTCTCGAAAAAGAAGGCAGACTTCCCGATGCAGTGATCGCCTGCGTTGGCGGCGGCTCCAATGCGATCGGCAGTTTCTATCATTTCATCGGAGACAAAGGCGTAAAGCTGATTGGCTGTGAGGCGGCAGGTAAAGGGATCGATACATTTCAAACCGCTGCAACCGTAAATACTGGCAAAGTCGGTATTTTCCACGGCATGAAATCTTATTTCTGTCAAGATGAATACGGTCAGATTGCTCCTGTTTATTCTATCTCCGCCGGACTTGACTATCCGGGTGTGGGTCCTGAACATGCTTATCTGCACGACATTGGTCGCGCAGAGTATGTTCCCGTCACGGATGACGAAGCAGTCTGTGCCTTTGAGTATCTGGCAAAAACAGAAGGGATCATCCCTGCGATCGAATCAGCTCACGCCGTTGCACACGCTTTAAAACTTGCACCGACAATGAGCAGGGATCAAATAATCGTAATCACCATATCCGGCAGGGGCGATAAAGACTGCGCCGCCATTGCCCGCTATAGAGGAGAGGATATCCATGAGTAATATCAGAAAAGCATTTGAAAACGGCAAAGCATTTATCCCCTTTATTACCTGCAGCGATCCCGATCTGGATACCACAGCCGCCGCTGTTCGTGCCGCCGTAGCAAACGGCGCCGATCTTATCGAACTTGGTATCCCCTTCTCTGACCCCACCGCCGAAGGTCCCGCCATCCAGGGGGCAAACCTGCGTGCGCTGAATGGCGGCATAACAACCGACAAGGTCTTTGCTTTTGTAAAAGAGCTCCGCCGTGATGTAAAAGTACCGATGGTATTTATGACCTACGCCAATGTGGTCTTTTCCTACGGAGCAGAACGCTTTATCTCTACCTGCAGGGATATTGAAATGGATGGACTGATTCTTCCTGACCTGCCTTTTGAAGAAAAGGAAGAATTCCTGCCGATCTGCCATCGGTACGGTGTAGATTTGATTTCACTGATTGCACCTACATCTGAAAATCGCATTGCCATGATCGCAAAAGAAGCGGAAGGTTTTTTGTATGTCGTTTCCAGCCTCGGCGTGACCGGGACGAGGCGTGAGATCAAAACGGACCTCTCCTCCATCATAAAGGTTGTTCGAGAAAATACTGATATCCCCTGTGCCATCGGATTCGGTATTTCCACGCCTGATCAGGCAAAAAAAATGGCAGATATCTCTGACGGAGTCATTGTTGGTTCGGCACTTATTAAGTTGCTTGAAAAGCATGGTCAGGATGCTCCGCCGTATATCGGAGAGTACGTCAAGTCCATGAAACAGGCGTTGTAGCAGCACGGCTTATCTGAAAAAACGGCAGGAAAATATGATATAATTGATCACAAAAGTTTACCGGCATCGCCGGTGATTTAACAAGTACAAGTCAAGACCATCGGCTGAGCCGATGGCTTGATTTGACGCTATAAGGACCTTTTACCGGCACTGGCGTCTGAAGACTCATCGAAACAGTTCGCCAATCGCAACACCATTTCCCCACGAAGCCCTAAAGGACTTATCTTTTTCTGTTTTGCTTTACCGGCTCACCCGTGAACGGGTCGATATACTCTTTTTGCGTCATTTGCTCATATTCCACATCTTCCTGTTTCTGTTTTGCTATATACTCTTGTATCTTTTTTGCATTCTTCCCTGCCGTATCTACATCGTAGCCTCTGCATCAGAAATACCTGTTCCCATACCTGTATTTTCAATTCGCATGCCTTTCAAATATCATCAGGGTACTTTTTCCTTTCAGATAGCCTGTAAAATACGATACACTCTTACGCGGAGGTATTTCTACCTGCATGGGTACATGATCTGGACCTATTTCCTCTTCTGTGATTTTTACATTCTTCCTTTTGCATAACATGCTCAAACTATTGGCTATATCCTGTTTTATCTTTTCGTATGCAACGTTTCTCCTGTACTTTGGTGCAAAAACCATATGATATTTACCATTTCGTCTGTGATAGACTATGACTATCCATATGGATCCCTCCTTTGTACTGTAATGCGGTTAGCGAACCAACATGATTGTATCACAGGAGGTTTTTGACTGTAAGCTGAAGCATTCCTGACTCACCTGCATAGCGGGTGGTTTATTTGTTTGCAAAGTACCGTTTTTCGTTGATCCGAAAAACGGTACTTTGCAAACAGGCCCTTGGCCTAACAACAAATGCACCTGTAAAGCGCTGTTACTGGCAACGCCTTACAGGTGCATTTGTTAATATTTGTTGATCTGACACTTTGTTGATATGCGATAAAGAAATAATAAAAATGTAAAAATTTTTGTCGTTCCCGTTCGGCGCTTGGCTTTTTGCCGGACAGGCCGGGCCCCGGGCTTTGGACAAGTCAATCCGCCGGCAAAGCCGTTAAATCTTAAAATCCTAATGTCCCGCCCGCAGGTGCCGTTTTCATCAGCATAGCGTGCCATCCTGCCGGAAAACAACCATACACTCCAAAAAATCGGCCGATCAAAGCACATTTTGCAGGAAATTTACAGCGGTTGTGAAAATAAGATGTCTCATTTTTATCGGGTTATCAGGATAAAGATTCCTGTACCAGTCATTCATGAGAGGGATCTCCTGTGCACTGTTTTACCATCAACAGCAGGAGAAATATAGTCGTCAGCAAATCCATGCTGATTCTGAAAATCATTTTTGGGTTCATCCTGTCCCTTCGCATGCGGTATCCCTGCTGTCGCAAAATCTTTCAATGTTTTTATCGGTTAGAGCTCCAGTCCTGCAATCCATTCCGCCACATCGCTTTGTGCATGCGGTACGCTGTTTCTGGAAATGGAAAGCCCATCTTCTATCACCGTTGCATCCGGCTGGAGTTCCTGGATTGTTCGAATGGTTCTGGAAAATCCGCTTCCTCCGTGAGTGGTAAAGGGAATGATCGTCTTTCCGCTAAGATCATATTCCTCAAGAAAGGTATACAGCGGCATGGGCAGGTCAGCATTCCAGTTGGGGTAACCCAGGAAAATCACATCATAGCTGTCGAGATTTTCAATTTGGGTGGCCAGTTCCGGTCTTGCGTCATCAGAAAGCTCATTATAGGCAAAATCTAAGAGCTCATCGTGCGTGCCCGGATATTCCTGTACCGTTTCGATACGAAACAGGTCGCCGTCGGTTTCCTGCTGAATGAGCTGTGCAATATACTGGCTATTTCCCAAAACCTCGCTGTCCACGATCACGCGGCTGGCCCCGGCAACCGTATCCACGTCATCCGTTTCGGGAACAGAGAAATAGGCGATCAATACATTGCCGCTGGAGACTGCTCCTTCTTCGGTATTGCTGTCACCCGCTGCAGACAGAGAGGAAGATTCCTCCGCCGGCGTAGACGTGGCGGGCGTTGAGACTTCTTCCTGCCGATTATCGTTGCAGGCAGTCAGAGAAAGCACCAAAATGGAAGAAAGAAAAACAGCTGCAAATTTTTTCATTGTCATACGCTCCTTTACTTTTGTTGTTCTATATGATCAGATTCTTTTTCGCTTCTGACAGGGATTGATCCATCCTGAACTTCCTCACTTTCATCCGGCATCAGTTCCAGTCTGACCGTACCGGAAGCGTCCCGCATATTTTCTGCACCTGCCTCCGCTTTTCCCATAGGGATAATTGGGACAATGGTCTGTTCATAGATATCGTCATAAAATATTGCCAAATCCGGACCTGCGGCCCAATAGCCAAAATCACCGATTTCGTATTCCCGCGTTGTATCCTCATCGGTGGAAAGTCTGCGAGGGAGGGTCATCCCCTTTGCAAAACTGTTGCGTTCAATCAGAGGGAATTCCAGTGGAAGCATACTGGCAAAATCAGCCGATGCTTTGGAATCATTTAAGGTTATGATGACTTCCACATCACCGGCCGTCATTTTTACCCGCTGTCCCTCCACGCTTTCATATTCCTCCACCAAACCTAACACAACTGTTGTTGGAGCAGCCGGGGCTTCTGCGTTGCAGGCGGCCATGGAAAGCAGCATAATGACTGCCATTCCGGCAATAAAGACTCGTTTAAGCATCATGTCCTCCATTCCTCATTCAAAAATTCACTGGAGGAACCCCAGTTCCTGCAACCACGGTTCAATATCCGCCTCATCGTTGGCGGTCAGCCCCGCGGCAATGGTTGCGTCTGGACAAATTTCACTGAAAATATGCAGGCTGTTGTCAATAGAATCGCTGGCGCTGGTGCAGAAAGGAACAATGGTTTTCCCGGAAAAATCATAAGATTCCAGAAACGTAGCGATCATTGCCGGCGCTTCATCCCACCAGATGGGATAACCCACAAAAACGGTGTCGTAGTCCGTAATATCATCCATGCTCACCGTGATTTCCGGACGGATACTTTCCAGAATTTCCGCTTCTGCTTCCTCCTGTAAGTCCCCATATTTCTCAGCCCGCTGAATTTCAGCAAGGGAACCGCCTGTCAGATCAGCAATCTGCTGCGCAACTTGTTTGGTATTCCCTGTGTGAGAGAAATAGGCCACGAGAACACTTCCTTCTGTTTGTGTGCTGTCGGATAGAACGGAAGACCGTTCCGTTAATGCACCGTCATTTTCAGAACCCGTTTCACGCATACTTCCCTCGGATTCAGCAGAAGAGCCGCCTTCTGAAGCAGACGGCCGGCCTGTGGAGCAGGCAGCCAACATAAAGGCAAATATAAGCATCATCATAAGAAGAATGTTTTTTTTCGATTTCATGTACCTCTTCCTTTCTGTTTTTAATGGACATGGGAATGATAATATTCTGTCATGTAGTCAATAGCAGCCTGGGCGGCCTCACCGCTAAAACCGTGCCCGGCGCCATGGATGACTTCCAGTTCTGCTGAGGAGTAAACTTCTACTGCCCGTTCAGAATAGGATAAAGGAACAATATTGTCCGCATCCCCGTGAATAATCAGGACATCTTTGTCAAATCCTTCAATATCAGCATAGATGTCATAATCAAACAGCCCTTCAAAATAGGCTCTGCCCACGGTCATAAACATATGCTGATAGGTTTCCGGCACCTCCTCAATACTGTCAAACCGTTCCATTGCATCGTCCACCAGGACAAAGGCCGGATAAAGCAGTACTGCTCCTGCAATCTTATCCTGATTGTCTGCCGCGGTGATGGCAGACACAGCGCCGCCCTGACTGGTTCCCAGCAAAAACAGGTTTTCACTGTCCACATAATCCAATCCCTGCATCATGGAAATAACCGCTTGCAAATCCTGTTGCTCGGTAAAAATGGACATTTCGTATTGAGATCCATCACTCCGGCTCCCAGGACTTCCGCCGCAAAAATCAAAGCAATATACCACATATCCCCTTGCTGCCATTGCCTCTGCATACTGTAAGCCATATCGGTAAGAGCCTCCAAAACCGTAGGAATAGATAATGGCCGGCATCTGTTCCCCGGCATGCTGCGGGATATACATCACACCATAGATTTGATTCCCATCTCGTGTGGCATACACGTCCTGCGTTTCATATTCATAAATCGGCTGGTCCGACACCTGAAGATTCCTTCCTGTGCCATCGGATGCTGCCGGCATGCTTTCAGAAACTGCCTGCGAAGGTTCCAGGATATCAGAACCACTTCCCGTTTCCAGTACCGTCTCTTTGTGACTGGAAACGTTTTCCGCTGCATTCCCGCTCTCAGGCTGTGCGCAGCCGTTCATTATAAAGGAGCTGAGAATAACCATACTGAGCAGAACCCAGGATATTCTTTTTCTCATATCGATTCATCTCCCTTCTGACTTTGAAAAACTCCGGCAGGGTGTTGGAAATATATTGATCATTGATCCATAGGGGTGTTGTTTTGAAATCCACCTCTGCAACGCCATCATAAAAATGAGCTTGTGTCCCATCCTGATGATCCATCAACGTGTCTGGAGGGGCCCAAAACTCGTCCGTTTCCTTTTTACAGGCACTCCTCCTATCTTACATGCACTCGCAGAGAATATCATAGATCTCATCTCTGCTTAACGCACGGGGATTACACTGGATGATGTTGCAGGTATCAGCTACCTGACGGAGAATTTCCGGTGTAATTTCCACCTTGGATGTAAGATCCGACAGTTTTGTGGGAAGCCCGCACTCTTTAATCAAAGCAGTCATGGCTTCCAGGCCTTTCTCTGCCGTATCCATATCAAAAACCTCTTTTGCAAACCGGGTAAATTTATTCTCCGCGTTCTTCAGAATGTGGCGGTAATAGACAGGATGAATAACGGCTAAGCCCTGCCCGTGATTGCAGTCAGTATAAGCGCCCAGCTGATGTTCAATCTGGTGCACTTGGAAATCGGTCATACGGCCTACTTTCAGAATTCCGTTTTCCGCCATGGCAGAGTCCCACATCAGATTGCCACGAGCCTGCATATCATGGATATCCCTGAGCAGGCGACGCATATTGACAACGGTATTGCGCATAATGGCCAGGGCCACATCATCCGAAACATTATCCGCATCAGAATTGCCGAGGTAGGTCTCCATCGCATGGCTGAGTGTATCAAAGGCCCCTGACAGCACCTGCATGGGCGGGACGGTTGCAGTGTAAGCGGGATCAAGAATCGCAAAAGAAGCAGCGGTTCCGAAAATCGGCCCTTTCCACAGCTTTTCCTCATAAGTGATCACAGCTCCCGCGTTCATTTCCGCGCCGGTTCCGGAAGCGGTAACAACCGCACCCATAGGGATTCCAGCAGATGGGACTTTCCCGGAAACGTATTCCATGTTCCAGATGTCTTCTCCCGCCATCGCCTGTACGGAAACTACCTTGCAGCAGTCAATAACGCTGCCGCCGCCCACTGCTAAGATAAAGTCCACATGGTGCTCTTTTGCAAGCTTTGCGCCTTCCTGTACCTTTGCGTAAGTCGGGTTGGGCATAATACCGGAAAAATCCACCACTTCTTTGTCCGCCTGCAGGAGCAGATTTTTGAGTTCCTCATAGACACCGCTCTTTTTGACCGAGCCGCCGCCATAGGCAAGCATGACCGTTTTTCCAAACTTGGGAAGCTCCTGTTTCAAAGCTTCCGCTGCGATTCCTTCGCCAAAATAGACCTTTGTGGGATAAGAAAAAGTAAATTGGTTCATCGTGATTCCCTCCTTATTGGTTTTCAAATTTTTTTGCTACTTCATCAATGATGTTCATGGCGTTAAGGCTCCGGGGATAACCGATATAGGGCATACATTGCTCCACTACGCTGTACAGCTTTTCTTTTCCATTGCCCACCCCGAAGTTTCCTGCTGTATGGCCGCGAAGCTGGTTTTCACAGCCGCCCTGCGCCAGCAGAAAGCAAAAAGTAATCATTTCCCGTTCCTGATCGTTCAGACCGGTACGGGTGTAATAATCTCCAAAACAGTTACCCGCCAGCCATCGGTTGATATTCTGTCGCAAAGGCGGAGTTTCCGTCTGGCGCTGGATCATACCTTCGCCAAATAGCGACACCTGCTTTTCCAGTCCTTTTTCAAATCGTGTATCCGCAGTCGTCGTACTCTGTGGCGCCAGAGGAAGTTCAATTTTGTGCTGTTCCATGACCTGATTGGCCGCTATCAGGAAGTCATAGACCCGCCCAATGCCGATATACGCAGTTGCCTGATAAAGGACCTCCTTAATTGCAACCGGGTCAATCCCCATCTCTAAAGCAGCGTGAAGCCTGTTATAAAACTCTCCCAGGCCCTGACATCCGAGCAGCGCAGATAGGATGCAAAGCATTTGCTCCTTTCCTGTCAGCTTGTTGGCCGCCGGTACCTCTTTAAGAGAAAAATTTGTAATAATTTCTACCCATTCGGAATCGGTTTTGTTCAGATTGTTGGCAGCCTCCTGGAATAGGTTAGATATTCTGTTGCTCATTTTTTCGTTCATTTTCATTCCTCCCTTTTTAGATTCTGGATACTTGACAGTTTGCCTGCATGATCTCCTGTAGCGAGATATGCGCATTGCGATACCGGGCTTTAGGATTTTTTTCCGGGACTGTCAGTCCAATGGCTTTGGACGGGCAGGCATGCACACAAGCCAGACAGGTCTGGCAGTATCCCGGAATATGTACCGTTTTCCCCTCCAACAGACGGATAGAAGCAGAGGGGCAGACCTTTTGGCAGATACCACAGCCGGTACATCTGTCTGTCATCCATATCAGGTGCTGCCATGCATCGGCGGGTATCCGGCTCATACGATCAAGAAATTGCCGGTGAGAGGCGCGATCGGTCTCTGTGACATTGGCAATCATCCGCTGATGGACATTCAGGTCGGCAAGAATCTCTGCCAGCTGTCCTTCTACGTTTTTATCAAGTTTCTTTTGCTCCTCCATGTCGAAGCCGGGCAGCCAGTTGTCCGCCATCAGAATCATATTGATATAGTGGACAGCAATACCGCATGCATCACATAACTGCTTTGCCAGTTCAGCCGCCCCGCCATGACGGTTTCCATAGGTTAAAATCATATAAAAGTAATCCGTATGAAACACTGCCTGCTTCAAAAAATCCTTAACCATGAGCGGGACTTCATGCCCATAAACCGGAGCGACAATCCCAATACTGTCTGCCGTAAATTCCATGTGTGTCTGCTGCATCACCTGTGGGATACTGACCGGATTTTCGGTTATCTGTTTGGCAATATAAAGACTGTTGCCTGTGCCGGTAAAATAGAATACCATGTCACTCCTCCTTTCTGATTTTTCTTGCATAATAGCCGGTAATATGTTATAATCCGGTTGAATCAATCGCTTGATACTATCGATTATATATTCCGGTTGTAACAACCGGTCAAGTCTTTTTTTAAAAATTTTTTTAATTTTTTGTAAATACATTAGGAGGTAACCATGATCTATACCATGATGCAGGTGTGCAAAGAGGCGGATCTGACCTATCAGGCATTAAAGTTTTACTGTAACGAAGGGTTAATTCCCAATGTCAAAAGGGACAAAAATAACCGCCGTATTTTTGACGAACGGAATCTGAAATGGATCAAAGACCTTGTGTGTCTGAAAAAGTGCGGTATGAGTATTCAGGAAATGAAAGAATATCTGGATTTATGTCTTCAGGGACAGTCTACCATCCCGCAAAGAAAAGAAATGCTGACAAGAAAGCAGGAAGCGTTACGCAGTTCCATTCGGGAACTGGAGGACAGTGTTGCCTATATCGACTGGAAGCAAAATTTTTATGATGAGGTGCTCTCGGGGAAGCGTCCGTATGTCAGCAATCTCATCCGCGTAGATGATTAGGTTTGCAAGCAGTCCATACTGTCGGCATATCCGTGGGCTTTACAGAAAATGCCTGACGCCTGCGGAGGGGATATGATTTGCGCCCCCATAAACGGGTCAGTATATTCCCTCAATATCTTTTGGTCATATCATTTGTCTTCTTGGAGCGGATGCTGGTTGTACTTGCAATCTTTTGGGTGTTCTTCCCTACTGTGTCAACGTAATATCCTTGACATCAGAAGTTCCGGGGCTCGTACTGGTATTGCAGATTTCTATGTCCTGGATGGATGGGTATGCGGCCTTCCCTTTATGAAAGCCCATCCATCCTGCTATACTTTCCTGTGGCCGTATTTATGCGGGCAAATGGACCTGATCCGGACATACTGCTACAGCGATTATCTTGACCCCTGTCCAAATCACACAGTTTCCACAGGAATATCCCTATTTCTGTTTTGTGACCTCTGTAGAATATCTTGCTCTGGTATTTTGGGACAAACACGATATGGGATCTACAGTTTGCATGTCGTATATGCTAAGTTTGTATCCTCTACATCAAATTCTAAATTTCCGTATTTGTTCTTTCATTTGTATGTTTATCCAATATGATGAAACGGCTTGTCTCTTTGAACTATCCTATGAAATCCCATCAAGCTTTATATACTTCTTGCGGTTTTCGTTATACAATCACTGGAGGTTTTCTACTGTAAGCTGAAGCAATGCTGACGCACCCGCATAGCGGGTGTTTTTTTATTTCGGAGATTTCCGTTTTTCGCAACACGAATAGTTTTTCGCAACACGAAAAACGGAAATTCCCTCAACAGGCTAAAGCCCATAAAAAAAGCTAAGCCCGGAACGCGAATGCGTCCGGGCTTAGCCGAGTGTCTGTAGACTGTAAAAAAGAGATTTGAACTCTCGAAGGACATCCATAGTCCCAAAAGATCACTACCGTGTTCATTTACACGTATGCAGACGTAACCATGTGTCTTATTTGGACAAAAAGGTAGAGACTCAATCCAACTCCAGTGCGCCGGTGTACAGCTGATAGTACGTGCCTTTGAGCTTGATGAGGTCTTCATGTGTACCACGCTCGATGATGCGTCCATGATCCAATACCATGATCGCGTTGGCGTTTTGGACAGTGGAGAGACGGTGCGCGATTACAAACACGGTGCGTCCGGTCATCAATGCATCCATACCCCGCTGCACAATGGCCTCTGTACGCGTGTCAATCGAGCTGGTCGCCTCGTCCATGATCATTACAGGCGGGTCGGCAACAGCTGCACGCGCGATGGCAAGCAGCTGGCGCTGGCCCTGGCTGAGGTTGGCGCCGTTGCCGTGCAGCATTGTGTTATATCCCTCAGGCAGGCGGCGGATAAAGTCATCCGCACCGGCCAGTTGTGCCGCGGCAATACACTCATCGTCATGCGCATCCAGGTTGCCGTAACGGATATTCTCCATCACCGTGCCGGTAAAGAGGTTTGTGTCCTGCAAGATGATGCCCAGGCTGCGGCGCAAGTCCGCTTTCTTGATCTTGTTGATATTGATACCGTCATAGCGGATCTTGCCATCATCAATATCGTAGAAGCGGTTGATCAGATTGGTAATCGTGGTTTTACCCGCGCCGGTAGAGCCGACGAAGGCCACCTTCTGGCCGGGCTTCGCGTATAGGGAGATGTTGTGCAGCACAGTCTTTTCCGGTGTGTATCCAAAGTTCACGTCAAAAAAGCGCACATCACCCTGTAGACGGGTGTAGGTAACGGTTCCGTCGTGATGTGGATGCTTCCACGCCCAGACATTCGTGCGCTCGGAATACTCTTCGAGCGTGCCGTCTGCCTTCTCGCGTGCATTCACCAGCGTGACATAGCCCTCGTCGGTCTCAGGCTGCTCGTCCAACAGGGCAAAGATGCGGTGTGCGCCCGCAAGGCCCATAATCACCATGTTTACCTGGTTGGACACCTGGCCGATTGCGCCGGCAAACTGTTTTGTCATATTCAGGAACGGTACCACGATGCTGATGCTGAAGGCCATACCGGAGATACTGATGTTAGGCACATCGGTCAGCAGCAATGCGCCGCCCACCAGAGCAACCACCACGTACATCACGTTGCCGATGTTGCCCAGCAGGGGCATCAGAATATTGGCAAAACGGTTACCGTTGCGGGCATTGAAGAAGATTTCGCCATTGACCTTGTCGAAGTCGGCCTTGGCCCCCTCCTCATGGCAGAAGACCTTGATCACCTTCTGGCCGGTCATCATCTCTTCCATAAAAGCCTCAGCTTTCGCCAGCGTGACTTGCTGGCGCAGGAAGTATTTGGAGGAACGGTTGGTGATAGCCCGTGCTGCAAATACCATACAAATGACGCCTACAACTACCAGCAGCGCAAGGATAACGCTATAGTACATCATGATGCCAAACACCACGAGCAGCGTAATGCCGGAGATCGTCATCTGCGGCAGGCCCTGGCTGATGAGCTGGCGCAGGAAATATTTCGAGGACCGGTTGGTGATAGCCTTTGCTGCAAATGCCATGCAGACGACGCCCACAACTACCAACAATGCCAGAATGACGCTGTAATAAATCATGATGCCGAACACCACAAGCAGCGTGATGCCGGAGATGGTCATCTGGGGCAAGCTCTGGCTGATTAGCTGACGCAGGGTATCTACGTCGTTGGTGTAATAGCTCATGATGTCGCCATGGCCGTTGGTATCAAAATACTTAATGGGCAGATCCTGCATATGGCTGAACATTTTTTCACGCAGTTTTTTAAGAGATCCCTGGGTAATGATCGCCATCATCTGGGTATAGAACGCGCCTGCAATCAGGCTGATGATATACATCACCACCAAAACAGCCACATATGTAAGAATGCGCCCGGCTACAGATTCCCAATCGCCGCTTTTGTAGCTTTCATCTACAATCGCGATGACGTTCTGCATAAACACAGCCGGAGCGGCGCTGACGATGGCATTAATGAGGATACATACCATCGTGACGGGCAAAAGCACCGGATAAAACTCAAACAATGTGCGCAGCAGCCGGCGCAGCACGCCTTTCGGCGCCCGCTGTCCGCGGGCTGTCGTGGCAGGAGGGGTGTTCTTTTCTTTAGTTTTCGCCATCTTGATCACCTGCCTTATTTTGGGAAGTATAGACCTCCCGGTAAATCTCGCTGGTCTTCATCAGTTCTTCGTGATTGCCAATAGCGCTGATGCGTCCGCCGTCCATCACAATAATGCGGTCGGCGTCCTGCACCGAAGCGACACGCTGGGCAATGATAATCTTCGTGGTTTCGGGGATGAATTCCCGGAAGCCCTGGCGGATCAAAGCGTCGGTGCGGGTATCCACGGCGCTGGTGGAATCGTCCAGGATCAGCACTTTCGGTTTTTTCAAAAGTGCGCGCGCAATGCACAAGCGCTGCTTCTGACCGCCGGAAACGTTGGCGCCGCCCTGTTCGATCCAGGTATCATACTTGTTGGGGAACTGCTGGATAAATTCATCCGCCTGCGCCAGCTTACAGGCTTCCATCATCTCTTCGTCTGTGGCCTCAGGGTTGCCCCAGCGCAGATTGTCTTTAATGGTACCGGAAAACAGCACGTTTTTCTGCAGCACCACAGCCACGTTGTTGCGCAAAGTATCCAGATCATACTGGCGCACGTCTAATCCGCCTACTTTCACGCAGCCTTCGGTCACATCGTACAGGCGGGGAATCAGCTGTACTAACGTCGACTTGGACGATCCTGTGCCGCCCAAAACACCGATCAGCTCGCCGGATTTGATATGTAAGTTTACATCAGCCAGCGCCATGCGTTCCGCCTTTTGGGAATACTTAAAGCTGACGTTGTCAAAATCGATAGAACCGTCTTTTACTTCGGTAACAGCGTTTTCGGGGCTGGTCAGATTGCTCTCTTCTTTCAGGACTTCCACAATACGCTCAGCCGATTCCATCGACATGGTAATCATCACGAACACCATGGACAGCATCATCAAGCTCATCAGGATCTGGAAGCTGTAGGTCAGAATAGCGGACATCTGGCCAACGGCGATCTCAGTCCCCCGGCTGGTGATAACGGCATAGGAGCCAAAGGACAGCACAAACGCCATACCTGCATATACGCAGAACTGCATCATGGGGTTATTAAGCACCATAATACGCTCGGCGCGGGTAAAGTCTTTGCAGACATCCTCGGCGGCAGCGGCAAATTTCTTTTTCTCGTATTTTTCGCGGACATAGCTTTTTACCACCCGCATGGCCTGTACATTCTCCTGCACCGAGTCGTTAAGCGCATCGTATTTACGGAATACCCGGCGGAAAATCGGTGTAGCTGCGCGGATGACCAGCACCAGGCCGATACCCAGCAGCGGGATCGTAACAAGGAAAATCATCGCCAAGCGCCCGCCCATGGCAAAGCCCATAATAAACGAGAAGATAAGCATTAGCGGGCCGCGGATCGCTATCCGGATAATCATCATAAAGGACATCTGCACATTGACAACATCGGTGGTCATACGCGTTACTAAGCTGGACACCGAGAATTTGTCGATGTTCTCAAAGGAATAATCCTGAATGCGGTAAAACATGTCCTTCCGCAGGTTGCGCGCAAAGCCCGTCGAAGCAGTAGCACAGGTATTACCAGCCGCAACACCGAAAATCAACGAAAGGATAGCCATCACCACCAGCTGGATACCGTACCGGACAATAACATCCATACCGCAGCCAGCCTGCATTTCATTGACCAGTTTTGCGATCACAAACGGAATGATACATTCCAGAATCACTTCCACTATAACAAGCAGCGGCGTCAAAATCGCCGTCTTTTTATACTCGCGGATACTGCGAGCAAGGGTTTTTATCATATACGGCATTCCTCCTTCAACACATAGGGCAGTCTATACGCTTTGTGATCTATTATAAAAACTGCCGTAAAGACAGATGGACCGAGCCCCATTATCCATCCAAATTGGCGGACATGTGCTCGGCAGTTTCCAAAAACAGCGCAAGCTGTGCACTTGATAAACCTTGCGTAAGGCATCGTTCTGTCTGACGAAGATACTCGCCGACCTGTGCATCCAGGCATGCTGCTTTTTTCGTAGGGATCAAGCTTTTTAAACGCGCATCACTGGCCACACTCTCCCGCAGGATTAGGCCGTTTTTCTCCATTAACTGCAAAATCCCAGTGGCTGTGGAACGGCTCATGCCAAAGGCGTTTTCCACATCCCGTTGGAACACCAATCCATCCGCGCATTTTACAAGGATATAGTGCATAACATGGCTTTGCACCCCGGTGAGGCCAAGGCTTTGCATATTGGCATTCATGCGCTTTTTAAGCTTGTGGGACAGGATATTGATCCACAGCCCACAGTCTTTTTCCATTGTAACTTTCCCCCTTCTCTGATGAAAAGGCTGCAATCCCTCTCAGAAATTGTTCGGAAGCAAACAAATTTTAACGCACAAATAAAATCTTGTCAATATAGCATTCGACTAGGGAATGAATTTTTCCCGTTTCTTTTTGAGAATGTACAAAAATCCCATGAATCATTTTTTTATTTTTATAACGAATTACTGTTTGTCTATTTCGAAATATATTCTCCCAATAATATAAAAAACGGCAAAAACCGTCAATATCCATCTGTCATATTTCAGGATGATTTCCCGTTAGTTTGCGTGTATTTTCTATCATCGGCAGTTAATGAGGAAGTGGAAGCCGATCGGTATAAGGCAATAAAAATCCCCGGGAAACTGTTTCGCTTTCCCGGGGAACTGTATCATATCCCTTTTCTTATGACTTGTTCTCTTTTTGATTCTCCATCTGCGCCTTGTACTTTTTCCCCACGTCGATAGACTGCCGGACGGTGGAGCCCCGCTTGATGGTGTCCATCCCGTACCGGGTGCGGATGCCGTCTAGGGCCTTGTCCAGCTTACGGGCC